>CALKVM010000013.1:0-33343 GCA_938049695.1 uncultured Candidatus Nitrosoarchaeum sp.
TTGCATGTCGTTTAATGGTAAGAATCCATTATGATCAGCGTTTCCCATCGCAACAGCAACATCTGCACCATACAAAACTAGCAATCCAATCGATATCCCGGTGATTATAATGGATGCCTTTAGAAACATGATTTATTTGATTATTCACAACTAATAAATCTAATCAGATGCTTTGATGTTTGTTTTCAGTTTTACTGTTTGTAATCTTTTCAATAATTCATCAATAGATTCACCATTCATTCCAACTATGTTGATATGTCCTAACTTTCGTAGTGGTTTTGAAATTTTTTTGCCATACATTTTAAGGAAAACATTTTGTTCAGAAATATCTAGTGCAGTATATTCTCCCTCAAAATTTTTTGGGCCTAAAATATTATACATAATGGTAGGATGTAATAGTGCAGTATCTCCCAACTCTAAACCCAGTATCGCTCTGAGATGCTGTTCAAACTGGGATACTTTACTTGATTGTAATGTGTGATGACCAGAATTATGTACCCGTGGTGCAATTTCATTAATTAAAATTTCATCTGACTTTGTAACAAACATCTCAATTCCAAAAATACCCGCTCCTTTTAGTACATTCATGGTTGTCTGTGCTATGTCTTCTGCTTTTTTTGCAATTTTTTCAGTCACTCTTGCTGGAGCAATTGTTTCACGAAGAATACTATCTTCATGAATATTCTCTACAAGTGGATATGTTTTGATTTGACCTTTAGTATTTCTTGCAGCAATTACTGAAACTTCCATTTTAAATGGTACAAATTTTTCAAGCATTAAATTTTTCTCGTTAAAATAATCAAATGCTTTTTGAATTTGAGATGATGAATCAATTTTAAAATTACCTCGTCCATCATATGCATCACGTCTAGCTTTGAGCAGTGACGGATATCCAAATTTTTTAAGACCTTCCTCTAAATCTGAAATTGATCCTACTTGTAAAAATTCAGGAATGGGGATATTATTTTGAGATAAAAATGTTTTTTGTAAAAATTTATCTTGAATTATTTTTAATGTCTCTGGTGATGGATTGATTTCTGCGTCTTTTTCAACGAATTTTAATACTTCACTATCTCCAGATTCAATCTCATATGTTATAATATCTGATTTTTTGGCAAGTTCAATAATTGCATTTTTATCTTTAAAATCTGCCACTATTTGCTCAGCCCCTACTTGTGATGCAGAACAATTTTCCACAGGATCTAAAACTATTATTTTTGAAATATGCTCCGGCATTTTCTTGGCAGCCTCTGTTATCATCATTCCAAGTTGCCCTCCACCTATTATTCCAAGTATTTTACTCACCATTATTTTCCCAATTCACGATTAAAAATATCTAATGCTGATTTTTACAATTTTTTTTGCTTTTTTCAACATAGGCTCAATCTTTGTGAGTGTATTTCAAATTACATACACAGCATTAACTGTGAAAATCATGAGATTAATCATATGATTCAGGGCATTTCAGATGAACCAGAAATGGAAAATTTGTTAAAAATGACTAGTGATCTGATGAACAAATTAAAAAACAAATTATGTGATTAATTTATCATGACGTGTATCTGTATTTTTTGCAATGAACTTGTTAAATCAAAAAAAGAGATCCTAGAGGAAACAGAATATGAAAAATAGTCCATATTTGCATTATTGAAAATATTATAAAATAACAATTTATCTCACCGATAAACCTGAGTTTAGCCATTATAGATAATAACTTGCTTTATTTTTCTAATATCATGAGTTATACAAAAAAACCATTGGTTGGAATCATTATGGGTTCAAGCTCAGATAGCAGAATAATGAAAGATGCAGCTGAAATTCTGGATAAATTTAAAATAAAACATGAGGATCAGATTGTATCGGCACATAGAACTCCTGCTAGATTAGATGAATATGCAAAACATGCAGAAAAAATGGGATTTAAAATAATAATTGCCGGTGCAGGTGGCGCTGCACATCTTCCTGGAATGATTGCATCGCATACAATAATTCCGGTGATAGGTGTGCCAATTATGGTTTACAATGACAAACAATCAAAAAAAACAGATAATTCAAAATTTTCGTCTTTTGGAGGATTGGATTCACTTCTCTCAATCTCAGAGATGCCATCAGGTTCACCCGTTGTAGCAGTTGGAATAAACAAGGCAGGCAATGCCGGGATATATGCAATGAAAATTTTGGCAAATGAATTTCCAGAACTAAAAAAGAAATTAAAACAGCACAAATCAGATCAGCATGACTCTGTAGTTAAAGAATCAAATGAATTAAAAAAACAGGGTCTTAGTAAATTTGTTCAAAAAAAATTCAAATAATTTTATGTCATTAAATTAAATTTGATGTTTTTCTTTTGCAATGCTTCAATTAGTTTATCTGCCTGCTCTTTTCCCTGTGTTTCTAAACTCAGTGTAACCCCTGCAGAACCTGCGCTAATGTTTGAACTTAATCTGTCATGAACTACTTCTACAATATTTGCATTAGCTGCACTAATCTCATCTACTATCTCCTTAAATGCACCCGGTCTATCCGGTAACAAAATAGATAATTTGAGTAAACGTCCCATTGTAGCCAGGCCTTTGTCGACTATTTGTCCTAAGAGATACATATCCACATTACCACCTGTTAAAATTGCAACAACTTTCTTTCCAGGTGATGGTTTTGCTGAAATCAAATAAGCTAAACTTACAACACCTGCAGGTTCTACTACGAATTTCATTCTCTCCATTAGCAAAAACATTGCTTTGATAATTTCTGAATCATCTACCAATACTATCTCGTCAATTAACTCTTTAATTATTGAAAATGTCAACTGTCCAGGTATCTTCACAGATATTCCATCTGCAATAGTTCTTGCGCCGCCACTTGATGTTAAAGAGCCATTTTTAAGAGATTCATACATTGATGGAAATGATCTTGATTGAACGCCAATTATTTTGATATTTGGGTTTTTTTCCTTTATTGCAATTAACACTCCTGCAGCTAGCCCGCCTCCACCAATTGGAACATAAATTTCATCTACACCTGGTAGATCTTCTAAAATTTCCAATCCTATCACACCCTGTGCTGCTATGATTTGTGGATCATCAAATGCATGGATCATCGTTGCACCAGTTTTCTGTGCAATCTCTTTTGCTTTTGCAGATGCTTCATCATAGTTTATTCCCTCCAAGATCACGTTTGCCCCATAACCTTTGGTGGCAGATACTTTTGAAGGGGATGCATTTTTTGGCATAACAATTGTGCATTGTATTTTTTCTAGTGCTGATGCAAATGCCACTCCCTGTGCATGATTACCTGCAGATGCTGCAACCACACCATGTTTTTTTTCATCAGTAGACAATAATCGGATTTTATAATATGCACCACGAATTTTAAATGAACCTGTTTTTTGTTGAAATTCAGCCTTTAGATAAATTTGAGAACCTGTAAGATCACTAAAAGTTTGTGAATAAACTAACGGTGTTTTTCTTATCTCATTTCCTCGCAAAGAGTTTGCGCTTTGTATTTCGTCATATGTAGGATTCATTGGAAATTCTGCTAGATGAGAGAGTTATTTGTCTTCTTCCATTTTGAAATTAGATTTTAAATCAACTTTTATGCGTAATTTTTGAGAAAACTGCAAATAGTTCAAAACAGTCGTTAAAACCAACACTAGAGGTGAATTTTCATAGTATTGGTATGTGTCTTACCTTCAATCTATTGGTTTTTTAAAATAATTTTTAATATTATCAAATGCTATATTGTTAGTAATTTAGAAAACTCATCTAGCCGTTTAACAATACTTTCTTTTACGATATCGGATATCTTTCGTGGATCAAATAGACCCTCCTTTGTTTTATTTCGGATAAATTCAATATCAAATGTACACAGACAACCCTCTTCTCCTGTTATCAATCTTGTATCGTCAATTAGGACAGGACTAGTTTGATATGTTTCAATTAATAAATTATCTAGCTCCTTGATTAGTCTAGTTTTTTTATTTGATAAATCTTGAAAATCCACTTCAATGTCTTGTTCGATTTCTTTGTATATTTTTTCTCTAAACTCATCGTTTTCATAAAATATTTCAAATAATTTTTGATGATCAAAATCTTTGTATCCTTTTTCTTTTAATTTGTTTAATACAAATTGATCACTGTTATCTGACATTTCCTGTTCTTTGTTTTTTGTCAAATCTATTACCTCAGATAATTCTTTTTGTAACTGTATTACCTGTTGATCTGGTCTATAATATAACAACACATGGTATTGTAATGACATGTGTCCTGAAATAAGATAATTTCCCTCTCTGATCTCAAATTTGGTAAAAATTCTCCTAATGTCATCATTATTTGAAATTGATACTTCCTGAACTGACCAATCCTTCAAATTTTTAATGATTGTTTGATAAAAATCACTTACAAATGCAGGATCAAAAGTCTTTTGTTCAGTAATTGTTGCATCCCCCAACATCACCTTGATGTTTGTAGATTTGATAAGATCTATTATTTTTGCAAGAAATAACTGCTGAATATCATCATTTTTCTTATTGATTGATTGAATAAACTCATTGGGTGATCTTGTACCTAGTCGCACAAAAAATAACGAATTTTTACTGTCCTTAAACCTTAAGGTCTAGCATCTCTTAAATAGAAAAATTAGGCTAATTCATGCATGTCTGGAGGCAAAATTCTCTGTGATCATTGCAATTCTGTGATTTCTCAGTATTATCATGAGGGTTATAAGGGGAATCGTGGAAAATGCCATATCTGTAATACAGATTTTCCGCTAGAATAAGATGATAAAAAATGTCCAAAATAGATGAATCCGATAAATCAAATCCGAATTTGATAGATGTGTTGCTTGGTAAAAAAGAACAAAGAGTCGTAGATTCTGAAACCATGATTTTGGAAACCCAAAAACGAATTTGGGGTGCATTAAAACAAGGTTATGAATATACTGGCATTACAGACGAGTCAGAAAAATTTCTGCGAAAAAATGTTTTTTCCAAATTGGACATTATAGTATTGTATGTTGATTTAGTTGGGTCAACTACAATGACATTGGAATTACCTGAAGACAAATTAGCAATCATAATCAGTTCTTTTGCTCAAGAGATGGCATCAGTAATTACTCTTCATGGTGGATATGTTTTAAAATTTGTAGGTGATGCAGTGATTGGATACTTTGTTGCAACAGATAATCCTCTTTTGGCTACAGATAATGCGGTAAGTTGTGCAAAATCAATGCTGACAGTAATCCAAAAAGGTATCAATCCTATTTTGAATCAATATGATTATCCTGATTTAATGGTAAAAATTGGAGTTGACTTTGGACAAAGCATAGTTGTCAGATATGGTTCAAATCCTGATGTCTCACATGTGGATTTGATGGGTCCTGCAATGAACATTGCTTCTAAAATACAATCACATGCAAAACCAAATCAAATTTTAATCGGTGATGACGTATATCACAGATTACATCCAGTTTTTCAAAGTTCATTTAAGGAAATTGTTTGGAGAAACAACGAATGGAAGTACCGTTCAAGATTAACTGGTGAAATTTACAAAGTCTATGAACATGTTGGTTAAACAGTAAATTTCCCAGGACATTCAACATGCTCATAGTGATGCTCTGTGAATTTTTCTTGAATCACATAAATTATGATTTTATGTAGATCTTCTTCTTCGATGTTTTTGTTGCATCTGATACATGTTTTTGATTCTGTCATGCGTAATTGCGATCTAAAATGGGAATCTATAAGGATCTGCGATCAGCTCAAATTGAGCTAAAATGACTCTGAATTAGCTATATGGTATATCAAACGCCTAAAGACAAGGCAAAAATATAGCAAAAATAGCGGTATATTATGGATGATTTACCGATTAAACAGCTAAAAGACATCTATGGATTAAATCCAAACATACCTCATCTTGCTTTACAATTTCCAAGACTTCCACCTGGTCTATCTAACCCAATGTTTAAAATTTTTGAAAACCCAATGAAGGAAAAATTTGCTGAAGATAATGCATCAATCAATAAAAAACTACAAGGATTTCAGCAGTCATATCAGAGATATGCATCTGGACTATTAACCATGAATTCTAGCGGACTGATTCCTCCTGGACATCCACTGTTTAGCAGACAAAATTCAGTCAGCACACTAAAGGCAGAAAATGACAAATTATTAAAAGAGAATACAGAATTAAAGAAAAAATTAGATGAGAAAAAAGAATTTAATTCCAGAACACACTAGTTTATTGTAACATATTATTTTTAGTACGTGATTATTTTTCAAGAATCACTTTGTAGATTAGTAAGAATCCTTATTAATTTCAAATTTAATTTTAATTGTGGTAAAGACTCCTGCTGAGATATGGAAAGATAAAATAATTCAATACAGAAAAAAATGTCAGAGCATTCTTCAATTATCTGATAGTATAAGATATGCAGGTGTGGTAAATGCATACGGCAGAACATTGACAGGAATTGTCAGACCTAATGTAAAACCACTGTTAAAATCAGAGCAAGTCAAAAATGAATTTTTCATAATATCCACATTGATGACATTAAGAAAAGACACCGTAAGTGCAATTGGCAAATTAGATTATGTCTTACTTCAACACCAAAAAGTATCTATTGTGATTTTTCAAAAAGATGACATGACCTACTATACATCAATTGATAGAACAGAAAAAAGTACTGACAAAATAATCGAGTCTATTAAAAAAATAATCTAAGCTGGAGTAAATCCGTGGTATCCACTTGTCTGTTCTGCTTTGTCTTCAAATGTTGGCTCAAATAATGAAATTAGATAATCATCAGGATCTAAAATGACTGCATTTTTTCCTGCATCTTTATCTACAATGTCTCGATGAATTTTTACCCCTTTTAATTTTAATTCTTCAACTGCTGATGCAACATCACCTACCAAAAATCCTATTGTGATTCCATTTTCAATAGAACTGCCTAAGTGTTGAGCAGTTAGTGATGCTGGGTGTAAGCTCAATAAAGCACCAGATGTTCCCAAGTCCACCCATGTTCGTCTTTGCATTTTTATTGGTAATCCGATAATTTCATGATAAAATTTTATGGATCTATCAAGGTCTTTAACGGCTAAAATTACATTTCCAACCTTTTTGATATTCACATGCACCCTACTCCAAAGTATGTTAAATTCTTTGTCATTGAACTTCCACCATAGTTTCAGTTCTCTCTACACCGCTAATTTTTTGAATCTGAGTAGTAACGTCTTTGATTTTCCCTAGGTCCTCCACCTCAATAATGGCTACGGCGTCAAATTGACCACTGGTAGGAAATGAATCATAAACTGAATTTACCTTGCGTAGTCTTGCTGCAATTAATTTTTTAGGCGATTTTACCAATACAATTGCTCTTACCATCCCATGTTTACCTCCACTTCAATTAATGTCTCAGTCGTTACAATCTCCTTGATTTTTTTAAAATCTATTACTGTGTTGTTGATCTCATCAATATTGCCATTTAATACTGCAGTAACGTCTGCCCTGCCAGTAACTATCATCACATTTTTTATTATTTTACGTTTTTTCTTGAGAATTTCAACTACAGTGTCTACTTTGCCTGGTTTTACAGTAATCAGACACAGTGCTTTCATATTTGGTATGTGAGACTGGATCGAATAAAGATTGCTTTAGTCATATGCATCTTGAGATCTAGACTCTTCAAGATATGCCCTTCTTTCTTCATTTACTTTTTCTTGATCAATGGTGATGTCATCATCCACTATTACAATTCCCATATCATCACTTTGACCTTCTTTTGATTTTTTAGGCTTTGATTTTGCTACTTTGGCCTTTGGTGTGGTTACTTTGGCCTTTGGTGTGGTTACTTTGGCCTTTGGTGCTGTTGCCTTTGATGATGTTTTCTTTACTGCCTTTTTTTCAGCCATTAATGTCGAAAAACAAGAGGTTACCCTGTTTTTAAATATTATGTAGAATAATTTTTTTAAAAATTTAGAATCTTGGACTAGATGTTTTTGAAGCATAGTATGTTATTTTTGAATTAGTATCTATCAAAAAGTAAAGATGCCAGCGGGGGGATTTGAACGCCCGACGGCCCGGTCTTCAGCCGAGTGCTCTCCCAGGCTGAGCTACGCTGGCACAACGAATTTGCCTTGGGTTGAGGAATTAAAAGTTGTCTTTCTCATATTGACATGGCAAAAATACGTGAAATTATGAATTAATAGAGTCAAATAGGATTAAGGAATAAAAAACAATGCTAATCAATATTCAATAAAAATTAGTCAGATGGAGCCATTTTTTTCAACTTATTTCTGACTGCCTCTTGTACTTCTTGTTCTAATTTTTCCTGTTCTTCGACCAATAATTTTTTCATTTGTTTTTCAACATAATTTATGCCCATTTGTACTCACTAGAATACATAAATGGTGAGAAATAAAGACTTCGAAATAAACAGGTATATACACAAACAAGTGACAATGTTTTAAAATAATATGTGAAATAAATCTATTATTTGTAGAGCCTGATTTAATTTATCCAATAATAAACGAATCATACAAAAGAATCAACTGGATACTAGACTTTCCAAATGATATCATTCTGTCCACTTCTTTTATTTGATACACGCCCTAAAACAAAAAAAAGATCAGATAAACGATTAACATATTTGATACAGTTATTATTGATTTTTTCTTGTTCACTTAAAAGTATGATGCATGTTTCAGCTCTTCGAATAACTGTTCTAACATGATGAAGTTGAGATGCTACAATATTACCACCAGGCAAGATAAAATTAGTTAGAGGAGACAACTCTTCTTCATATTTGTCAATGTTTTTTTCTAAATTATGTATCATATCTAATGTGACTCTATTTTTTTTATCTTCCAAGTTTGGATTTGAAAGATCAGCGCCGACTATAAACAATTCATTTTGAATTAAATTTAACAACCCTGCAATGTCTTTATCTAATTCATAAGAGGATATGATTCCCAATATGGCATTTACTTCATCAATTGTACCATAAGCAATTATTCTTGGATGTGATTTTGATATCCTTGAATTCCCTTGTAATCCTGTAGTTCCGTCATCACCTGTTTTTGTGTAAATTTTCAATATTGTATGAAAATACCTTAAACTATTATGTTGTTCGAATTATTTATTACCATTTACTTGTAAATATGATTATTGCCTAATGCTGTTTTTCGATATTATTATTCAGAATTTAAAGATAAACCCAAACTAACCAGTAATGTAGATATCATTCATTATAATTTTGGATTAAAATGCAACATGCAGAAAATTCTACGATATGATTCTTGATTTTTTTCATACATCTGTAAATCTAAAAAAAATTCCACGTCAAGGTTGGATTGATAAATTATCCATAGATAAACCAGAATCTGTCGCAGACCACACATTTTCTATGGCCGTAATGGGGATGATCTTTTCAGATTTAGAAAATCAAGACACTGGAAAAATTTTAAAAATGATTCTTTTGCATGATTTAGCGGAATCCACAACAGGTGATATTACTCCAGAACGAATTACAAGAGAGGAAAAAATAATCTTGGAAAATAACACAATGAAAAAAATTCTAAATAATTTACCTTTATTGCTTCAAAAACAATATAATGTTCTTTGGGATGAATACCAATCAAATAACTCTAAAGAAGCAAAATTAGTTCATCAGTTAGATAAGTTGGAAATGGCATTACAGGCAAAAATTTATTCTAATGAGGGACATTCTAAAGAAAAACTGGACTCTTTTTTCAATTCTGCAAAAAATGAAATAAATGATCCAAAATTATTGGAATTATTTGGTAAAATCTTAGAGAAATAAACCATGTCTGAAAAAAGTAAAGATGAATTAATTGAAGCACAAAAACAAGTCATCGGAATACTTTTTGAAGTAATCAAGAGATTACAAGCAAATAATGACTTGGATGAAGAATATTTTCAAATAATTTCCTCCAACGATAAAACAAAAAACCAAAGAGTGACAAAAATACAAGATGAACGAAAGGAAAATGCACTGATAGTAGGAAGACTCTTAGAACAATTGGAAATTTAATTTTTACAATCTAACTCTTAATCATCAGTAATGATTCGCAGTCTTGCTGTTTGTTCATATTTGTCTTGAATGTAATGAGAGAGATTTATCACCCTAATTCTGGATGCCTTGTTTGACCAACTACCTTCATTTTCAAACCATGATTCAATGTCATCTACATCATATCTTTCTCCACTTCTGAGAATGTCTCTAAAAACAGATTTTATCTCTTCTATCTCTTGTTCTTTTAGATTACTTTTATCCTCAATCATGGTGGTGATTTCATTTAATTTTATTATTACATTATTTGTAAGAGGCATGAGTTTATCTGATTTACAAGATATAACAGTCTTGTCTATCAAATTATGGCAAACGTTATCTTTGTTTTATGAGGTTTTATTCTAAAAATCGTATATTTCCTTACCAAGTTTATAGAATAGCTTAGAGTATTTTTCTAAATACATATCCTGGAATCTAGCATCATCTTGGCTCATGATAAGTAATAGTGTTAGAAAGATAAAAAATGATCCTTTCAATTATCACCTCATTCAAGCTCCATCTCTCTTCTTGAATCTCATATAGCAATTTTCTTAATTCTTTACCATCCTCAGGAATAATCATTTCAGATCCATTGTGATGAAAAAATGTAGCAGTGATTAAGATAGTCGTTCTTTTATTGCCAGCACCAAAAGGTTGAACCTATGCGATGGAAGCCATAAGATACACCTCTTTTTTGATTAAACCTTGTAAATCATCAGTAACATCAACTTTATCAAATATTTTAAAAACATCATCTAACCCATCTTGTCTAACCCAAAAAACATCCAATTCATCATGATGTAGATTGATACCCTTTGATTAGTATCAATAATATCTTGTTTGGATATGTTGCAAATGATTTTCATAATGTTTCATTAACAAAATAATTAATCAATCTCTAAAACTTAAGGATTGGGACAGATTTTAAGATGTACATACACTGTAATTCTTTTCATGTTAGAGTATGAGGCATATCAAATTTAGAAAAATTCATCTTTTGAGACATTGTTTTTATAACAATCATCTCTTCTTTGAGTCATGCAATATTTTCTGGCTTTAAAAACAGGACAAAAAAGAGTTGCAAGTGCAAGAGAATACCTAAACAAATTAACCAACGGTAAGGCAATGCCTGCACTTGCATTAAGGGATAACAAATCAAATGTGTGGGAGCCAGTGGGTGAGGAAAATCTCTACGCATTTGTTGATGAATCAGCAGGATTTGTTTTAACAGATAACAGCGGATACATACTTGCATTGGTAGATAAAGATGGTATTTCTAAAACAATTGTTCAGGGAGTTACAAAGGAGCAAAAAAAAATCCTAGAGAATTTATTTCAAAAAGACGATATTTTAGAATACAAAGGTAAGGTAATACTTCCGGTTTAGTAAAATTGACAATTTTTTACCAAGTATAGTCAAAAAAAATCAGCGTAAAGCTTTTGTTATCATCATATTTAGAATAACAAATGGCAAAGTTTTCGCAAGAGATTGAAGTTAGTGGACATCTTATTGATTCATCAATTCTCACAAAAATATTTGATAAAATCATGGATCTTCATGGTGAATTTCAAGTAGAAGAAATCAATATAGGAAAAAAGAAAAAAGATCCATCATATGCCAGACTATCCATTACTGGAAAGAATCAAAAACATTTAGATGAAATTTTAAAAACAATTTATCGCGAAGGTGCAGTCTCAAAAATACAAAAAGGAATTTTGCTAAAAAAATCACCAAAAGACATGGTGATGCCTGATGATTTTTACAGTACTACCAATAACCACACTCAAGTTTTCCACAATGAAAAATGGATTCAAGTTGAAAATATGATGATGGACAAATGTATTGTGTTTAAAAATAACAGAGCATTTTGTGTACCTGTAAGGGATATAAAAAAAGGAGACGAAATAATAGTTGGCGAAGGTGGAATCAAAATTACCCCACCTGAGCGTCCAAGAGAGGGAGTAAACGTCTTTGAATTTATGGGAAGTTCTAGCTCCAGTGAACGACCAACTCAACACATTGCAAATAAAGTGGCAGAAGATATCTACAAGACAAAAAAGGCTGGTGGAAAAATCATAATTGTTGGCGGTCCTGCCATAGTTCATACCGGTGCCGCAGACGCAGTTGCAGAATTGATCAAACTGGGATTTATTGATGGGGTTTTGGCTGGAAATGCTTTGGCAGTTCATGATATAGAATATGCCACATTAGGAACATCACTTGGAATGAATGTTCATGATGCAACTTTGGCATATCATGGACATCGAAATCACATGGATACAATAAATGCAGTTTTTCGTGCCGGCTCTATTGCAAACATGGTTAAAACAAAAAAACTAACACGTGGGATAATGTACCAGTGTGTAAAAAATAAAATTCCATTTGTATTGGCAGGCTCTATTCGTGATGATGGCCCATTACCTGATGTAATTACAGATGTGACAGAAGCTCAAAGGGAATACAAAAAAATTCTCAAAGACGCAAGTATGGTGATTATGATTTCTACAATGTTGCATTCCATTGCAACTGGAAATATGTTGCCTGCAAATGTCAAAGTTATAGTAGTTGATATCAATCAGCCAACTGTCACCAAGCTTATGGATAGGGGAACATGGCAAGCATTAGGCATAGTGACTGATGTTGGTGCATTTTTGCCAATGGTGTTACAACAAATTAAAAAACAGAAAAAATAGATCTATGGAGTCAATCTTGGATGTTGTATGTGTATTCCATCCCCATCTATGACTATGGGATGAATTTGTTCACTGTGTTTAATGCCGCGCATTTTAGTTACTTGGATTGTTCTTTCCATGGTGTCTTCTTTCCTAGTGTGTCTTAGCTGAATAATTCCAGAAGTAACAAACCACTCTAAAGGAATATTGTTATTTTCAGAATGCTCTGATATTATCAATGATGTCACACCATAATTTTCCAATGCCTGAATCATTCCTTGCAATCCCTGTCTCATGTAAAATTTATCTGAGTACTGCATTGCAAGAATTGTAATTGAATCAATTACCACTCTTTTTGCATCTACTCTTTTGATGCTGTTTAATAGTAATTTTGTCAAATGCTCAAATGGCATCTGCTCTCCTCTGTACAGAGAATCATCTCGTCCAATTATTTCATCTTGAATTTTAAACGGCCTTGCATCAATCATTAAAATTTTATCATTGCTTATCAGATCATCAAAATCCCATCCAAATGAAATAACAATAAAAAAAGGAGGATATTTCAATACATTCAAACTGGAATCTCAAAATGAGGGGATTGTAGAACTTGCACTATTATCTGAAGATTTACCTTTATCAAAATATGATATCATCATAGTAGATGTCAATCCAGTTGTATCGCTGGATTTGTTTGGAGAAAATTGGAATGAAAGAATTGAAGCAAAAATATCAGTTACAATTCCAGCAATAGAAACATCGTTAGACGGATTTAACGTAGAGTGGACTACAGATGGGGGAGAAGTAACACAAATGAATAATGTCACAAATGGTGATGGAGTTGCAATACTGAATATTCTTGCAAATGACAAGGACACAGTAACAGTGACAGCAACAGTTTCAGGCAATGGACTTAGTTCATCAACAATTTCAAAAACGGTACAAATACTAAACATGCCAATAGTCGAAACACCTGAAAAACAAGAGCAAGGATTCATTATTGATGGTTCAAATATGTTCTACATTATAATCCCAGTAACAATCGGTGTGATATTATTTATTTTAAAGCGTACTGAAAGGCTAGATGGAATAATTGAAAAATTAGGCATTGCAGACAAATTAAACATTGGAGAAAAATTCGAAGGAATTAAAGAAAAACTCTCAAACATAAGAAATCGTTAATCCCAAATAAAGTGTTAATATATGAAACAACATGATGATATTTTATCAAAAAATATAGAAGAATGTAAAATAAATAAAAATCAAGGAAGAATAATTTGATTGAATCATTGCTGAATTACAACATAATTGGAATTGGACTGGCACTCACCATGTTGATAATTGGTTCCATAATAGATATTTGGAAAAGAGAAATTCATGATTATTATTGGATCATATTTGGAAGTATTGGATTTTTATTAATTTTCATAAATTCAGATATTTCACCATATTTACTCAAAATGGGGATAGCGTTAATCATATCGCCATTTGTAATTTTTATTTGGAGAATAGGATTATTTGGAGGAGCCGATGCATTTGCATTAATTGCATTAGCAGTTATTGCACCGATGGTTACATTTTCTGAAAATCCTGTAACACCGTTTACATCACTATCAAATGCCGCAATTTTATTCATATTGCCATTTTTTATCAATATTCTTAGAAATCTAATATCAATTTTAAAACATGAGAATATTTTTGAGGGGTTTGAAGAAAGTAAATTTAAAAAAATCTGTGCAATGTTAATTGGCTATAAAGCAAAAAACCCAAAATTTTGTTTCTCTATTGAAAAAACTGAAAAAGGCAAAAAAAAAATAAACCTAACCATTCATCATGCAGAAAACGAAGAATATTGCACAAAACCTAACACATGGATTACTCCAGGAATCCCCTATCTTTTATTAATTACAGGGGGATTCATCATTCAATTACTATATGGTGATGTTTTATTGAGTTTCTTTATCAAATGACTCATAAACTTAATCAATCATGCCTAAATTTGAATCTGTAACATGCAATAACATACACTCTCTTATGTTTCAAATTTTGTAATAATTTCTAATGACAGCAGAGTATCTTGAGGAGAACATGTTTGAGTTAGATAATCCGATAAATGAGCTAAACAAATTACTTATCAAGTATGATCTGACTCCAAATCAGGCCAAAGTGTACCTGTATCTTAGTAAAATAGGTATCAAAACAGCCTCAGAAGTATCAAAATCACTTAGAATCCCAAGAACTGAGACATATCACTTACTTAGTACTCTACAACAAAAGGGGATTATTTTCTCAGTTTTTGGCAAGCCAACAAAATTCAATGCCGTAGGAATAGATGAGTCCATTGCAATTTTAGTAAATAATGAAAAAAATAGAATCAATGAATTAGAAACAGGAAAAGAAAACATCATAAAATTATGGAAGGCAATTCCAAAGTATGCGGGAAACAAGGAAAAATCAGATGATAATAAATTCCAAACACTGCAAGGAAGAAATTCTATTTTAGTAAAACTAGAGCAGATGATAAAAGAGTCATCAGAAAATATACTGGTATTGGGAACTGAATTAGATTTTAAAAAGTTTTACCATACAGAATTCACAAATCTACTTAAAAAAACAAAATCAGAACTACGAATTCTTACAGATTATTCAAATAAAGGCAGGCACATATTTGAAGATGTTCCAGCTAAAAAAATTAAAAAATTAGATGATAAAAGCAGGGAAGATTTTTGTTTTATAATTAAAGATGATAGTGAGGTTATTTTCTTTATGAGTAATTCAGAATTAAAAGACATGAGGGCAATGTGGACAGATTCTAAAACATTTGTAACCACTTTAAGATCATTGTTTAGTTTAATATGGAAAAAGGCACACCATATTGACGAATCAAATGCAGAATCATTATTAGGTTCTGAAATCACATATGAACATAGATTACGAGAAATTGAGCAAGAAAAAATTATTTTAAGTTATTTACAAAAGAATTTCAAACTATTAGAAAACAAGTTGGGAGCTAAAAAATGAGCAAAAATTCTACAATAAAAAATAGCAACATAGATTCAAATCATTTGAATATTTTAATTATTGATGATAATGAGCAAATTACAAAAATGCTTACAACATTTTTAGAATTAAAAAATCACAAATGCACTGTTGCAAATGATGGCAAACAAGGTCTGGCATTAATTCAAGAAAACAAACATGATGTGGTTTTATTGGATTTGGCCATGCCTGAGTTTGACGGGTATGCCATAATCAAAGCATTGGAAAGTAAAGACATGTTAAAAAAGAATAAAATAATTGTATTTACTGCATCAACCATTACTCAAGATGAATTAGATAAATTAGTCAGTCGTGGTGTCAATTCATACATCCTAAAACCAATTGATATTGATCTACTATTATCAAAAATTATTGAATCGGCAATCTCCTAAATGTTAGGAGTAAACCTGAAATGATTCCAATTAGAAATATTTTATTTTTAGTCTCAGGAGTATCTAGTTTCATTATATTTTACATGGGATTGGTAAATTATCTTACTGCAACAGAATCATCTACGGGAATGACTCTACTAATTTTTGCAACTACCGTGGCAGCTGGAACATTATTGAGTACGGTATACATTTCAAAAAGCATCACAAATCCAATTGAAAAGCTTGCTCAAAATATGACCGAATTTTCCAAAACAAACAAGATTACAAATAAAAAACCAATCAATACAAACATAAAAGAAATTCATGAATTAAATGAGAATTTTAAAGGTATGGGCCAAAAAGTTGAGAAAACATTAACCGTGCAAAAAGAATATGTTGAGAAATTAAAAGAAATAGATAGAAAAAAAGTAGAGTTTTCATCAATGGTGTCACATGAATTAAAAACTCCACTAGTTCCAATCTTAGGATATGTGCAAATGTTACAAAAACAAGAATTGATGGGAGAATTAAATAAAAAACAACTAGATGCAGTAGATGAAATTTATTCATCTGCGTTGAAATTGCAAAGACTAGTAGGGGATATTTTAACTACGCAAAAGTTAGAGTTGGGAAAACTAGAGTTTAATCAAGAAAATGTAGATATTGTAGAATTATTAGATTTGATAATAAAAGATTTCAGTCCAATTATCAGTCAAAAAAATATTCACCTAATAAAAGACAATCCAGAAAACATAGTCATCTTTAGTGACAAAGACAGAATCAACCAAGTTTTTTCCAATTTAATTAAAAATGCCATAGATTTTGTGGAATCAGAAAAAGGGCAAATAACAATTGGGGCAAAAAACAAGAAAGAATTTATAAAATTTTTTGTAAAAGATAATGGCATAGGAATTTCAGAAATTAATCAAAAAGAAATTTTCAAAACATTTTATCAAATCGATACATCTACAAGCAGAAAAAGGGATGGTAGCGGATTGGGTTTGGCAATTTGTAAAGGGATCATAGAAGGTCTAGGTGGTAAGATATGGGTAGAAAGTAAAGAAAATAGCGGGACAGCATTTTATTTTGAGATTCCAAAACAAGCAATTAAAATAAATAGTAAAAAACAATCACAGATAACCAGTAACCAATAAGATATTCATCGGTATAATTTTGAAATTTTATTTAATATCAGATTACTTTCAAGCAAATATTATTAAGGATAATTTTAACAATTATGTGTGTAGTGAACGATATATGATTTTTCAAATTCTTGACTTGCAAGATCAAGAAATATCCATTCCTAATCTTCGGGCACATGCAATTGCCGCTTTACCGTCATCTTCAGTAATGCCAACTTTTTCAAATTTTTCTATCCATCCTGCTTTTGTGTTCATTGTATTTTCTCTGTAATATTCTCGTAAAATCACGCCTATTTGGACATCTAGTTTGTATCTTGTTGCCTCGTTCATGCCTGCCTGCAGTATAGTGGAATCAGAATTTGCCAGTATTTTGATAAATTCAATGTCTTCCAAAGTAAGATCAGTCATAAAATTATTGAATCTTCTTTTTTAATAAATCCAGAGTTATATTTGGATCTGCTTTTCCTTTTGTCTTTTGCATTACTTTTCCTACCAAATAGTGGATAGTCTGAGGATTTGATTTTGCTTGCTCTACAGCTTGAGGTTCTTCAGAAATTACAGATTCAATAATTTGTAATAATTCAGACTCATCAGATACGTTACCTAGATCAAGTTCAGATATTACATCAGATAATTTCTTACCTGTTTTTATAATTTCATATAGTGCGTTTTTGGCAGAGGTTCTTGCAATCTTGCCTGATTGTATTGAATCAGCTATCTCTTTTAGATGAGATGGTTTTAATTTTGAGGATACTCTTTTTTCTCTTGTATCTACCAATCCCATTAAGTCAGTGGTTATAATATTTGCAACTTCTTTAGCATTTTCTTTAGTATGAGCATCTTCAAATAAATCGGAATAAAATTTATCAGATGAAAGTACATCGGCAACCTGTGCAGGAATATTGTATTTTGAAATATAGCGTTGTTTTTTAGAACTAATACTCTCAGGCATTTCTGATTTTAATTTTTCTTTAACTTCATTTCCTATTCTAACCCATGGAATATCGCCTTCCAGAAAATATCTGTAATCCAAATCTTCTTCTTTTGATCTTGAAGAAATTGTAATCTTTCTTTTATCATCCCAATGACGCGTTTCTTGAATGATTGGTATATCTCGTGAATGCAAGCTTTGCTGACGTGTAATTTCAAAATGAACTGCTTTTTCTAAATCATGAAAGGAGCCAATATTTTTTATTTCAACTTTGTTTCCGCCTTCAATGGACACATTGGCATCTGCCCTCATTGCTCCCTCCAAGCTAGGATCAGATACTCCAAGATTTTCCAACAAATCAGATAATATATTTAGAAATTCTCTTACCTCTTTTGGATTTTCAAAGTCAGGCTCAGTTACAATCTCCACTAGAGGTGTGCCTGCACGATTATAATCTACCAAAGTTATTTGGTTTTTTTCAGAACTACCCTCATAGATTAGCCTGCCTGGGTCTTCTTCCAGTTGGATTCTAGTGATATGGATCTTTTTTTCTCCAACCAGAATAACTCCAGTGCCTCCAACACTAGTATCACCGTATATGTTTAATTGCGTGATTTGAAAATTTTTTGGCAAATCAGGATAAAAATAATTTTTTCTAAAAAATGCAATTTTTTCAGGAGTGCTGCAATTTAGTGCCATTGCAATCATTGTTGCTTTTTCAACAGCTTTTTGATTTAACCTAGGAAGACTACCGGGCAATCCCATACAAACAGGACAGATATTGGTATTTGGTTCAAACTCCCTATAGTTTGCCTTACACGAGCAAAATAATTTACTTTCCAACTTTGTGAGTTGACTGTGAATCTCTAATCCAATTTTTGTCAAATTGGAACCTCTGGTAATTTTACAGTTTTTTCTAGTGCATATGCTGCTTGAAGTAATAATTTGTCATCCATCGAGTTTGCAATAAGTTGAATTCCAATTGGCAATCCATTTGATATTGCATATGGGACTGATATTGCAGGTTTTCCAGTAAGATTGGCAGTTACAGTATTGATATCAATAAGAAATAAAGCTGCTGGATCATTTATTTTCTCGCCAATCTTGAATGGCAAAATTGGAACTGTTGGTGAGATTAGTAGATCAAATTTCTTAAACGCGTCATTGATTTGTCTAGTGAGTTTACTTTTTACTTTGAGTGCTTTGAGGAAGTATTTTCCGGCATGTCCTGCAGATGGAACAAAGCCCCCAAGAATCATACGTCGTGTGACTTCAGGACCCAGTTTTTTTCTTGCTTTTTCGATATAGGAATTAAACTCGTATCCTTCAACAGGAAAATCATAACCATATCTCAAATTATCATATCGTGCAAGATTGCTACCTGCTTCTGTTGTAGTAATTGCATAATATGCTGCAACAGAATATTTTACCATGTCAAGAGAAATTTCTTCGCATATTGCACCCAGTCCTTCTAATTTTGATATTGCATTTTTTGTTGCAGAAAGTACTGATGGGTCTATTCCTTCTCCAATCATCTCTTTGATTATGCCTATTTTTTTGCCTTGTATGCCTGAATCTATATCTTTGAGATAATCTCCATTGTTGTTATCCACTGTGGTGTTATCATTAGGATCAATTCCTGCAATCAGATTTAGCATAAATGCTGCATCTTCAACGGTTCTAGTTAATGGGCCAATCTGTTCGATACTATTAGCATAAGAAATTAGGCCGTATCTGCTAATTAATCCATAAGTTGGTTTGTATCCTACAGTTGAGCAAAAACTGGCAGGATTTCTAACAGAACCACCAGTATCAGAACCTAATGATGCAACGCATTCAAATGCACTAACAGACACTGCACTACCTCCAGAAGAACCGCCTGGAACATAATCTGTGTTCCATGGATTTTTACTTGGACCATATGCACTAAATTCGGTAGAAATACCCATTGCAAATTCATCAAGATTTACTTTGCCGACAAAAATTGCATCTTGTTGTTTTAATTTTGTAATTACAGTAGCATCATATGGTGCAATAAAATTTTCAAGCATCTTTGATGCACATGTTGTTTTAGTATCTTTGATGCAAATGTTATCTTTAATGGAAATCGGCATGCCAAAACATTGTCCAATTTTTCCACCCGATTTTATTTTTTTATCAATTTCTCTTGCTTGATCAACTGCCTTTTCATTTAATGATAGAAATGCGTGTAGATTGTCATCAACATTGTGAATTTGTTCCATGGTTTTTGCAATAAAATCTTCAACAGATATGTTTCCGGATTTTACTTCTCTAGTAAATTGCAGAGCTGAAATTTTTATATTCAATTAAACCATCTTGGGAGCTCTAACATAGGTTCCTTTATAGTGATTAAGTTTTTCAATCAGTTTTTCATCAAATGTAATATACTTGTCTTCTCTCAAGTTGGCAATTGAAATTTCCCTGACAGATATTTCTTCAGTTTCAACACCTGCTGAATCCAAAATATCAAAATATCCCATCATTTTATCTACACGTTCATAGATTGTAGGATCATCAATTTCAATTCTCATTAATTTTGCAACGTGTTCAATTTCTTCTCTAGATACCATTTTCAAATCACCTAAGGTGTTAATCTGTCAACATCTCTTGGATAAAATGTAACATCTCTAATGTTTTCTGTGCCTGTAAGGGCCATGATCAATCGCTCCAAACCAATACCGCATCCAGCGTGTGGAGGTACACCATAGTCAAATGCCCCCAAATGATACTCAAACGCATCCGTCTTCATTCCTTTATTTTTCATTCTCTCTTCAATCTCATGTCGTTTCTCAATTCTAGTACTACCCGATGACAGCTCCAAATCTCCATACATCAAATCAAAGGATTCGGAAATTTTTGGATTTGTTTTACTGTCTTTTACGTAAAACGGCTTTGGACCCAAAGGCCAGTCTTTGATAAAGTAAAATCCCTCAACACCAATCTTCTTTAGATTTGAAGGATAAAGATCATCACCCCACTCAGTTTTGGCACCTGCTTTTTGCATTTTTTCGACCAAATCATCATAAGAGTATCTTGGGATATGCTCAGGGATTACTGGAATAATAAACTCAGCATCGGGATTATTTTTTGCGTAATCACTTATTGATTTAATTGATATTTTTATTATTTCTTCAATTCTATTCATCACGTCGTTGTAATCGACAAATGCTTCTTCCAAATCAATCGATATTGCTTCTGCCAAATGACGATTAGTTCTTGAGGGTTCTGCCCTAAAAATAGGTCCAATCTCAAAAACTTTCTCAAAACTCATCGTTAATTGCTCTTTGTACAATTGGGGGCTCTGAGCTAAAAACGCCTCTTTATTGTAATAAAATATGGCAAATAATGCAGCACCACCTTCAGTTGCAGTTGCAATCATTTTCGGAGTACTGATTTCTGTAAAGTTTTGTTGATAAAAATAATCTCTAATTGATTTGAGTACCTGACTTCTTGCATTGAAAATATGCTGTAGGGGTTTACGTCTAAGATCAATTGGTCGCACCTCTAATCTAGTATCTATATTTTTGACAGTCTTTGTCAAGGGCTCAAAGGGTGGAATTTTTTCAACATCCGAAAATACTCTCAGTTCGGTTGGAATAATCTCAAATCCAGTTGGTGCTTTTTCAGAAGATTTGATTTTACCTATAATGGCAACCGAAGAATGTGCCTTTAGAATAGATAATTTTTCGCGTAGTTCATCTGGACAATCACCTTTTTTGGCAACAATTGGAATATCCCCATTTTTGTCTCTAATTGTAGCAAAACTAATGTTGCCATGCCCCCTTATTGTCAAGACCCACCCCATCACAGTAACCTCCAAGCCATCCATTGAAGGACTTAATTCATTAGAATAGTGAGATCGACGTAATGTCCCAAGTTCTGTTTTTATCATAATTTACTGAATTGCTATCATATGGTGTAATTAATTTTTGGGGAAAAGTATTCCATATCACTACTCGTATTTGTTCAAATTCACTCATAATTTATTCAGAATCAAATTTGATCATTGTATAATGATTGTTTTCATAAATACTAGTGATTGGATATAAAATCATGAACTGTCATGGAAAAAGCGAACCTCATGTTTGGAGATTTTCCAAGCACACTAAAATGCGTAGATGTGTAAAGTGTAAATCAAAAATTCCAATCACCAAAGAAGAATTTGCCCTTAAATGGGGTTTGAAAAAATCTTAGTCGAATTCTAATCTTTTTTTCTAAATTATGTCATAATTTTTCAAAAGATTAAATTATTTATTCTGAAATGTTGCCCATAATCACATGTTTTTGCAATCCATCACACCAAAACCAATAAAAAAGGAACATTTATCATCAGAAAATATTTCAGTCTAAGATGAATTGGATCTATTGATAATATTAGTAATTGCAGCGTTTATCATCACAGCTGTATTTGTTGGCTATTACGCATCACAAAGACCACAGGAAAAAACTACTGAGATCTCGGAGGAATTAATAGAATTAGAGGGTATCGACAAGCAAGCAACACAGATATTGCATAGTAAAGCAGAACTGAGCAAATCAATAGAAAGTTCTAAAACATATTTTTAATTTACATTAAATTAGTACAAGTTATTTAGAAAAACAATGTCTCTGACAAACAAAGAAAAAATTATTGCATTGATATCAAATGGTATTGCAGTGTATTCATTATACCAGGAAAGAGAAAGCCTTCCAAAAAATACAAACATGTATGATTTTGTATTAAAGGTAATTCCGGAAGATATCAAATCGGAATTAAGTGCAGAGTTAATCGATGAGGTATTTCAATATGTGTCATCCACACATAGTTCATAAAGTACAAAAGTAGAACATACATCACATTGACGGCAATAGCAACCTTAGGATCTCACTGTGCATTACAAGTTCTTAAAGGTGCCAAAGATGAAGGTCTAAAAACAATCCTAGTTTGTGAGAAAAAACGAGAGAAACTATACCGTAGATTTTCCTTTATCGATGAATTAATTTTGGTGGACTCTTTTACAGAAATATTAGAGCAGAAACATCAATCCATTTTAGAGCAAAACGATGCAGTACTAATTCCTCATGGAACTTTAATTGCACAAATGAGTTCTGAAGAAATTGAATCAATCAAGACTCCAATTTTTGGAAACAAGTGGATCCTAAGATGGGAATCAGACAGAATCATGAAAGAAAAACTCATGCGAGAGGCAAAACTTCCAGTTCCAAAATCAGTATTGGATTCAAAAGATATTGATAAATTGGTAATTGTAAAAAGACAAGGAGCTGCAGGCGGTAAAGGGTATTTTTTGGCAGCTAATCAAGAAGATTACAATAAAAAAAGAAATCAACTAATTTCACAAGGAGTGATTTCCAAAGAAGAGACACTTTACATTCAAGAATATGCTGCAGGTGTTTTGGCATATTTGCAATTTTTTTATTCGCCTCTAAAAGAAGAGCTGGAATTTTTTGGTGCTGATCAGAGACATGAATCAGACATTGAAGGAATGGCAAGAATTCCATCAGAGCAGCAGCTCAAAAGCAACAAGGTTCCATCATTTAATGTAATTGGGAATAGTCCAATAGTTCTAAGAGAGTCGTTACTTGATGATGTGTATACCATGGGGGATAACTTTGTAGATGCAGCAAAAAGATTGGTGGCACCTGGAATGAATGGACCGTTTTGTATTGAGGGAGTTTATGACGAGAATGCAAAGTTTACATCATTTGAATTTTCAGCCAGAATTGTGGCAGGAACAAACATCTACATGGATGGCTCACCATACTATTCATTACTATTCAACGAGCCTATGAGTATGGGTAAAAGAATTGCGCGTGAAGTAAAAACTGCAAAAGAAACAAACCAAATAGATAAAATTACAACTTAAAAAAAGGCGCTTTAATCTTTGCAAAAATCATAATAGTTGAGATCATTACTGCAAATCCAAAAATGGCACCAATTGGAAATTCTGGAATTACATGAGTTCCAATAATCTCAACTTCTTCAGCACCAGCAGGTACAAAGAAAGCAAATGTAGAACTGTCCGAGCCAGATGAAATTTCATAATCTGTCTCTTGCCCATCAACTAAAATTATAAATTCATCATTTTGTGCATTAATCAATTCATGTTCCAAACCAATAAAAAATCTTGAATCATACGTGTTATCCAGACCAATAAGTAATGATGTTGATTCAGGATCAATCTCCATTGCAATAACATTGGCATTTACAACATAAGAAATAGAATAGGCATGTTCATCAATTTCTAAAGCATATTGTGAAGAATTAGAAAGTTCATCAGATAGAGTTTCCGCAAAAATAGGAGTGGTAAAAATAAAGAGGGGTAAAATAAGAAAAATCCAATAATTCATTGATTTGAAATTAAATGATTAATTATTATTGCTTTCTTCTACTCCACAGTTAATACACATTTTCTTGTCTTGGATGGCAAAATATGAAAAACTGTGGATAAACCCAATTTTACAACTCATAATACTATCAAAAATCCATTCAATTAGAAGTACCAGAGTCAAAAGATGTATCGATCAAAGGCCAATTGTTTCAAAATTGGATTTTTGTGAATAAAACAGGTATGAAAAATATTTAGAGTTCTATCAATACTGCCGCTTTTTCAGAACCAAGTTCTCCCCTAACAGCATCTACAATATCAGATGATGTGATGAGACTGGAATAATCCATCAATTTTAGATCATTTAGGAGATAGACTTTTGGGGCAATTTCAGAATGTCTCGATTTCAAATATTCAACCAGTTCTTCCAATATTGAGAGTTTACCACCCTGGAAAATTTTGCCATTTTTTAATGAAAGTTTTGGTTTTCCATATCTATCTAAAATCAAAATATGGTGTCGGTTCTTGTTGCCAAATATTTTTTTTACCTCTATATGACCAGTAAAAACAAAATAATGATCAGTCTCATAGCTCAGATCAATTAAATCTTCAGAAATTTCAATAATCTCGCTTGCTCGTTTTCTGGCATCATCTAATGTAAAAACATTTTTTGATGTTTCTGCACTGTCTAATTCAACATTACCTACAGCAGTTACTCGAAGAAGTGCTTTGTCAGAAACATATTCACTGTTTATCATAATAGATTCAGGAATTGCACCTTTGTTAACTAATAACGTATGAATTTTTCTGTGAACCTGATTGATTTTTTCAGGTGTTGGGTCTACCATTGTTTGCTCCATTTCTTCTTGAAGCATAGATGATGCCACACCAATTGATGAGATTACTTCTGCATGTTCTGCTTTTTCATATTTAATTCCTAATTGTTTTGCAACAAATGGAACCAAAACAGAAGCACCTCCCCCTCCACCAATTAACATTGTATGAGATGGATTCATTTTGAATTCTTTTAGGATTTTACTGATGGTTTTTGTTATCTCAAAAGAAGCAGTCTGAATAATAGACATGGCAATCTCATGGTATGAGACACCTACAAACTCTGCAAGAGTTTTAAGGGCAATTTTTGCAGATTCTTGATTTGCAAAAGCATAATCATCTTTTTCTATCATGCCCAATGCATTTGCTGCACACGTATTTGTAATAGCATATGTTTCTTTATCGCATTTTATTGCCACATATTCAGATTTGTCATTTGACATTGGTTTGATCAAAATTATTTTTCCAGTTTTAAGATCATCAGGATCTGCAAAGCAAGAATATTTGAGGCCGGCAATATGAGCACTACGTGGACCCACATGGGACACTCTATTTTGATCCAATCCTACCATACTTCCACCTGCCACTCCCATAATTCTAACATCCATTGAACGAATACACGTGGGATGATCTTTTATTGTTACATAACGAATTTCAGGTTTACCGTTTTTTATTATACAAATATTGGTGCTAGTTCCACCTACTTCAACAAATATTCCATTAGTCACTTTTAGATGTAATAACGCTCCTGCCACACTTGCAGCAGGTCCGGAAAGAATTGTAAGAATTGGTTTAGTCCTAAAAGTATCCATACTAGTTACACCGCCATCTCCTTTCATTATCATTAACGGAGCAGTGACTCCTGTTTTACGAATTGCATCTTCAACATAATTTGCAACTTGGAATGTTTTTGGCAAAACACTAGCATTCACAACGGCAGTAAGAGTTCGAATTTCCAATCCATAAATTCCAGAAATCTCATGAGATGCAGTGGCAGGAATATTTTGTTTAGATGCAACATTCATCACAAATAATTCATTTGATGGATCATCTACTCCAAAGGCTTCCGTTGCCACAATTACTTCAGCGCCTTTTTCTTTTAATCGTTGGATTGTATCTGAGACTTCATTTTCTGTAATTAAATGCGATGTGTCTAAAAATTCATGAACTGTTTTGATGTCTTGATTAGTGTTAATTGAAGCGTCTTGCAGATTTGTTCTTTTAATGATATCTTTCTTTGATGGTTCTACACCCATTGCAATTATTCCAACCTTGGACGTATCTGATTCCAATAATGCGTTAATTGCCTGAGTGGTACTATGAGAGATTAATTCAATTTCATTAATTCCAATACCAGTTTCATCAATAATTTTGGTTAATGCAGTTACAATGCCTTCTGAGACTCCTTTTTGAGCGCTATGAGTGGTGGAGACTGTTGATTTTGCCAAAAGTGAACCAGTTTTTACATCTATAGCAACAGCTTTTGTAAAAGTTCCACCTACATCAATTCCAACTCTAATCCGTCTTTTATTGTTCATCGGAAATATTCCTTGATTTTCTCATAGAAATTAGTTGATTTTCTTTTCGTGGTCGCATGATCAAAATATATGATGATGCAACTAGATAGACACTGAGCAAAACTATTTGGGCAATAATTGTTTCCAATGTAGGATAAATTCCAGTCATCATTGCGAGGTTAATGTCAAGTCTAGGTACAATTCCAATTAATCCGGTATAAGGTATAATTTCTATTATCTGAAGTTCTCTAATTGCATTTCCTAAAAACGCAATAGACAAGTATGCACCTACACCCATTGTTAATCCAAACAAAGCACGTAAAGGTAGTTTTCTTCCCAACTTTCTCATTACATAATACAAACCTAAAAGAGAGATCATTCCAACAACAAATCCTAGTCCAACATAGATTTCCATGTACTTTGCAAAGCCAGACATTGCTTGATAGAAAAGAACTGTTTCAAAACCCTCCCGATATACAGTAAAAAACGACAACATGACAAACACCATCACACTACCAGTTGTAGTAGCTTGCCAAACTTTTGCTTTGACAAACTCCATCCATTTTTTGTGTTCAATTTTATTTAAAACCCAGAAACTGACATAAAACAAAACAGCAGTAGCAGATAAAGCTGCAATAGCTTCAATCAATTCACGATTTATCCCGGAAATTTCAATAATATAAGATGCAATAATCCATGTAACAGCAGTGGCGGCAAATGCTGTCACTACTCCATAGTAAATATATTTTTTAAATTGATTATTTCGTGAGGCTTCAAGATATGTCGTTATAGCCCCAAGAATTAAAACAGATTCTAGTCCTTCTCTAAAAATAATTGCAAATGACGATGTAAATGCAATTGAAGGGGCTAAAGTACCAATACCACTAACTATCCTTTCAGATTCATCCAGATTTCTTCTAATGTCAATTATGACATCTTGAATCTCTTCTTGAGGTGCTTCCTGTTTAATCAAATTACGTAGTGTTGCAAACTGATATTCAACTTCAAGTGTAAAATCAGGGTCAATCGCTCTTAGAGGAATCTCCACAAACTCATAGCTATCAAGATATGCAGATCTTGCATTAGCATGTGCGGATTGTGTATCTCCACGACTATAATGAAGTAATACCTCATCTAATCGCTCACGAATTGTATCAATCTTATTTTTCACACCAGATTTTTGATCTTCGGATGTATCACCCATGGATTTGAGATCTTTTTCAGATGATGGGTTAGCATCGATAATAGAAGGTAGTTTACTAGTCATAGATTCGGCTTTTGCCAAATCAGGTAAAATAAAATTTTCAATAAACTTGATGATTTCATGTGAATTCTCTTTTTGTGCAATCATGTCTCGGAGTTTTTCACGCATATTGATTTCTAATGAATTTAGTAATGTTTCATCTACTTTTTTAATATCGGGTTCCAGATATTCAAAATTTTCAAGATATGCTTCAATTGCAATCTCTTCTGCAGTTAAATAATCACCAGTGTTTACTGCAGTAAATAATTCAGAATATAAATTTCGGATTGAATCATATAGTTTGGTTTTATCCATTGTGATTGTTTCTGTTTGTACCAAATCACGCTGTATTGCAGTAATTAAATTTCCTACAACAACAAAGTCAGATTTATTTAAAATCAGATTATTCAAATCATGAAAAAATGAACCTAGTTCCAGGTTTAAACGATCATCAGATGTTGGATGTTGGTCTAAAATAATCTTGGAATGTTCTATTAGCGATAAAGTTAGAAAGTATGATTCAGAAATATCGTTCTGAATTGCCATCTGATATTGCTCATCAGCTTCAGATAAAATAGAAGATATTATGATGTGTGAATTTCCACCAGAAGGAATTAGAGTAAATGTTTCTTGGAGTTGATCAATTTGATTAATCAAATCTTGAGATTTTGATTTTGATAAAATACCGGAATGAAGATCAAGTAATTCAATATGAATTTCATCTGAAAAATCAGAGTTAAATGCTCTTAAAAATTGAATATTTTTCCCGTAAAAATTATTTGTTAAAGCAGAATATTTTTCTGCAGAATCATAGTTATCTGTCAAAAGTGCTTGTTTTGTTAATTCCAAACCAACCCCAGTAATTGTGATAGTAGACGTGTAATTTTCTTCTTCACTTTGAGCATACCCAACATCAGTAAATAAAAATACACTCAATGTCAAAACAATAATAATAGAATACCAATAAAACGCAAATTTCATAAATTGTTGATAGGTCTAGCTAACGATATTTAAACAAAAGATTCATTCTATAAACTTGGAATGAGAAATCACTTCACTTTTGAAAATAAAAAGAAAAAAAGAGGGAATTAGATTCTTGGCAATATTGACAAGTTTTTGTTTTTTGACATTAGAACCATTGTGCTAATTATTCCAATCACTAGAATCATAATAGCAATAGTACCAAATTCTGGAACTATTTTTGCTATAGTATCCATTTTCAGAATAATTGCATCTACTTGTTGATTAATTTCTTCTACGGATGCATCGTTTCTTATCATGTCTCGAAGTTCTTCTCGCATCATTGTTTCAACCTCATCTACTAGTTCTGGGTTACTTTGCTTGATGGTACCTTCAAGATATTCAAAGTTGTCAAGGTATGCCTTTGTTGTAAGACTCAGTGCCGTGTCTTTATCACCTTCAGCATACGTTACTTTAACTTGCTTCAATAAATCACGAATGTTTTCAACATATGTCAGCAGATCTGTTTTCTCAGTTTCTTCACCTATCGCATCACCAATTTCATTGATAATGCCAGTTGCAAAGACTTTCACATGTTCAGGATCTGCTCTTGTATCATATGCATCCCACAAATCAGAGTAAAATTCTTCAGTCTCTTCTACCTCGTGTTCTGGTAGATTGGACTTTATCTCATCAAAGATTTGTTGAGATCTCCAGACAAATGCAGACCCATCTTGGAACTCTGCCATCATTTCTACCTGGCCATTTTGTACTCCTTCTTTGTATTCTTCAATTGAAGTTTTCAATAGACCTTGGATGAGTTTAGCCTTAAATGCAATATCCTGGCCAAGTTCTTCACCTACAATCAAGATTCTTGCTTCTTGGATTATCTCTTTTGCTTCATCTATTGCCATTTGTGCATCTTGCCTCGTTACATCTGAACCAGTTTTTTTGCTCAAATCCATTAGTGTTTTTTGTATTTTTGCATCAAATTCTGGATTTGCTTCTTTTAATTCTGGTTTCATGGATGAATACAGTTCTGCAATTGGATGAGTTGCATGAACTAATGCAAGATCTGCGTTATCATCATCAAGATTTTGCTCAATTGCCCAAAAGTGCCCCAATGTTTCTTCAAGAGATCCTGCAAATGATAATTTATCATCTTCAAATTCTGCAAAAGATAATTGAGGTGGCAGTATTGTGAGTAATGCTAATGCTACAATTATAGAAGTTGTATATTTTTTCATTAAAGTTTCAACAAATAAAGAGAATATAACATGTACAAAGATTCCAATATGTTATTCTAGAGTTTTAGAATTAAAAGTAACAAAAATATCTGATCATATATTAGAAGATAAAAGGGAGAGAATAGGCATTGCACCCCACATGTACATAGTAAATTCCAGTACATCTGAACAAATCAGGTCATATTTTTGGTAAAACTCGTTTATCTCTTGCTATGTTGCCTCAAATAGAGTCATTCCAATTTTGTTGTCATTAAATGCCCAGACCATATTATTTTTCCGGGGATTGTCAATCATAGATTATGTCTTGTATCTGTAAAGTGATTCTTGTTAAATCATTGGGAGTTGTATTCTTTTTAAAAACACTAATCAAAACCCAAGATTTTTTTGAATTAGTTCTTGTTGACTAAATAATATTAATAGTTGCATTTTATTATTAAAAATATAAAACAATACATTATCATAGAACACAAAAAAGACCAGATTAAATGTAATCATATAATTATAAATTCAGTCTTTTTTATTTTTCATTAATTTAGCTTTGAATATTTGATTTAGGGTTGCTAGTATTAGGATAAAGATTCAAGATTGGCTCCAAGCCAGTTAATGTAATTTCGACTTTATCTATACGGCTGCGATACTGTTTTATTTTTTTCCCCTCAGCGGAAATTACAAATTTATCCACTTCTGCAAGTGCCAATTCTTCTAAATTAGACAAAGTTTTGTAAACAGTAGATATTGAAATCTTTAATTCATCTGCAATTTGTGTTGCTTCTTTTGATTCATTTTTAATTGAAAACAATACAGCACGTGTACATACACTGCTTAGAGATTCAATTATTTTTTGTGTAATATCAAATTCACTTAGTTGAATTATGTTTGATTTTGACATTTTCACTGGTTTGCCACCAAATTAAGAACAGGATCAGGTTTTCTTATGGAAATATCAGCTTTACTTATGCGACTTTTGTATATTTTGAACTTTCGCCCTTTATCTGAAATCATCCATTTTTCTACTTCAATTAAAGTAATCTCCTCAAGGTCACTTAGTTTTTTATACACAGAACTAAGTGGAATTTTTAGTTTTTCAGACAAATCAGATGCAGTCATTCCTTTTTTTATAATTGAAAACAATATTGCACGTGATTCAGAATCTGCCAATGCTTCAATTACTTTTTGAGTAACATCGTATTTTTTTAATTGTGGCAATGTCAAACGTCGTGTCAATTAAATTAAAAAACAATACAGAGTTATTTAAATTACGTCATATAATTCTCGTTCCAGAGACTCAGAATAACTAATTAAAAGAGGGTGGAATTTCTTTATGAGGTTTATAGTGATTCCACAAGGAGCCAAAAATAATACCCAGTGAGAGCCAATAGAGAGAGACAGTAAATGCAGACACTGTTCTAAAATGATCAACTAAATCCATAGGAGTGTTAATTTTATCAGGATTTCCAGGCATTGCAACAAATATGACTCCAATAAATGCAGCATATCCAATAAAGGCAATGAATTTTTTAGTTTTTAGTTTTTGAGATAGTTTGTAAAATCCAACTGCACCAAATCCAGAAAGTGCAATAAATGTCAAATAAAGAATCCCACGTAATACAACGGTTTCAGGATCACCAACGGTGGGAGGGTTTGCAGGGTATTTTAAAAAAGGAATAAAGTAAACTATAAACCACATCAATCCTGCCAAAACCAGAGCTTTTTTGATATCTGTTTTTCCAGGAAGAGAAGTTCTTGAGAGTACAAAAACAATTCCAAATAAAGAACTCATGGAAATACCAAGAATCCCGCCAGCTAAAACCTGCCCACTTTTTTGCCATATTCTATAATCATCGTACTGTGCCCTAAATTCAGGAGTGTCTTTTTCTTCACCTGATGCAAATAGATGTTGATTTTCAATTCCAATTGCCTGATCAAGTGAAGGTTCAACAAAGACGAGATTTGCACTGCCGTGAATAATTCCAGCGGCGGCGCCAGAAGCTATTACAATAAGGATAAAAAGAAATGTTTTCATCGGGCTAACCCACTAGTGACAAGGAAAGCCAGCAGCGTGTCTCATATCGTGAGTAAGTTCGTGGATGTACATGTCTTGAAATGCGTCTTCACCGTAAACTAGACTAAAGATATGTCCCTGATCAAATCCAACAACAAATAATCCCACTGCAAAAAGCATAGCTAATGCCACAATTGCAATAACTGGAACACCGTTCTTAGATACATTGATTTGTCTTGATTGAGACATGATGTTTTTCTCGATTTAATGCATTTAAAGTCTTGGATAATTTATCCAATTTATATAGAATTACAAGCAAGAAAAATTCTGCGCAAAAACATTCAGACTTTGCAAGATATAGTATCAAGAAAAGGTTCAAGCAAAGTTCTCACATTTAGTATTCCGCATGTCCTCAAGGCACTACAATTATTGACTGATGAAAGATTTGTCAGTAGAGCAACGTTTGGGAAAGAGATTCATCTAGGAGCAGGTGCAGTCAAGACACTGATTTTACATCTAAAAGAATCAGGGTTAGCAGATTCAACAAAATCTGGAACTTTTCTTACTGAAAAAGGGCACAAATTAACAAATCACATACAAAATGAAATCCCCAAAGAATGTAAAATTAAAAAATGCAGCATCATTCAAGGTAAATACAATCATGCAGTTTTACTCAAAAACTATTCCAAGGTAGTTAAAACAGGATTGGAGCAAAGAGACTATGCAATCCTGTATGGGTCTTCAGGATGCACTACAATGGTATACAAAAATAAAAAATTAGTGTTTCCAGGTGATGAAAAAGAGTGTTTTATCAAAGATGTAAAAACAGAAAATGATCTTTTAGAAAATTTATGTCCAGATGAAGGCGACGTGATAATAATCTCATCATCAGATGATCCATTTGTAGCAGAAATATCTGCAAAAAACTCTGCATTGTGGACTATGGCATCTGTATAATATAAGGAAACTATTTACT
>CALKVM010000014.1:0-32456 GCA_938049695.1 uncultured Candidatus Nitrosoarchaeum sp.
CAAAAGTTGCTAAAGCACCAAAAGTTGCTAAAGCACCAAAAGTTGCTAAAGCACCAAAAGTTGCTAAAGCACCAAAAGTTGCTAAAGCACCAAAAGTTGCTAAAGCACCAAAAGTTGCTAAAGCACCAAAAGCTACAAAAATAAAAGTACCATCTATCCCAGAAACTGAATCAATAGCAATAAAAGCATAAGATTTGTTCACAGCTCATTGAACTCTCCAAATGGGTTTTCACAGAAAACCGTTAATTTGGAGAGTCGTAGTTTTTCTTTACAAATTATTAAATTCGAGAATGGCTATTTTGTTTCTGTATCAGAAGGAACTAACAAACTAGGTTCAATGGTAGTTTCATTGGCTACTGGTCCGACCGCTGTTACTACAACTATAATTCCATCTAGATCTGAATCTCTCTTTCTAAAATTAATTGCAGAAAGGATTAGTACTAGAATGAAAGGTATTGCCGTTGTTTCAGCATTCATTCAAAAAAAATTAGAACCTGATACTGCAAAAGCTATAATGACAGAAATTATGGAGATGATTCAGAATTGACTGATTTACGAAATTACCTTTCCCTGATAAAAAAGAATGGTGATCTTAAAATTATTAAAACAAAAGTTTCAACAAAATATGAAATTGCAGGAATCACTGCAAAAGTTGATGGTTCTAATGCCATTTTATTTGAGAATATTACAGAAAGTGATTTTAATTTAGTTGCTAATCTTGTTGGTACTAGGAAAAGATTTGCTCAGGCAATTGGAAGTACAGAAGAAAAAATTCATGAAAATATGATCTTTGCCATTAAAAAAGCAAAAAAACCCAAAATTGTCTCTTCTGGGAAATTCATGGAAAATAAATCAAAAGACATATCCATCATGCCTATTGTCACCCATTTTGAAAAAGAATCTGGACCTTTCATAACTTCTTCAATTGTATATGTTAAGAATCCTGAAACTGGAGAACAAAACTCCTCATTTCATAGGATGATGCCAATTGATAAAACTCATTTTTCAATTAGAATGGTTGAAGGAAGACATCTACATCGATGTTTTATTGATGCAAAAGAACATCATGAGGATCTTAAAATTGCAGTGACTATAGGTGTTCATCCTGCAATATCAATTGCAGGTGCATATCAAGCTGAATGGGGTAAAGATGAAATGGCTATTGCAAATTCTCTTTTAGGATGCAAGCTCACTTTGGCCACACTTCCTTACACCGGATTACATGTTCCTTCTGGGGCTGAAATTGTAATGGAAGGAAAAATTCTACAAGATAAAACTCATCCTGAATGGATGGTCGAAATGCTTCAAACTTATGATCATCATAGATCACAACCAATTTTTGAGTTAGAATCTTTGTATTATAGAAATAATCCAATTTTTCATGATGTTCTTTCTGGTTTTTCTGAACACCGATTATTAATGGGAATGCCAATTGAATCAAAATTAAATGGAGAATTAAAAAAAGCATTTCCTCAAACTAAACAGGTATCAATGACAAATGGTGGATCTAATTGGTTACACGCAGTAGTACAAATAAAAAAGAAAACTGACTCTGATCCAAAAAAAATAATTAAAAAAACATTTGAATCACATCGTTCATTAAAACAAGTTACTGTTGTAGATGAAGACATTGATCCTAATAATGCAGAATCTGTTGAATATGCAATGGCAACAAGATTTCAAGCTGATAAAGATTTGATAATAATAAAAAATGTACGAGGTTCTAGCCTCGATCCTTCTAGTGATCAAAAGAAATTGAAGACTGCAAAAATGGGTATAGATGCAACAAGATCTCTTTTAAAACGCCCAGAAGGATTTGAATTAGCAAAAATACCAAAAATAAACACAATTAAACTAGAAAATTATTTTGAATAACGACTTTTATCTCTAACTACTTAAATTAAATTGGATGAAATCTAAAGTATTTTGATGCAAAATAACTCAGAAAATTCTTCCATTAGAGAAAAAAGTCCAGGAGAATCAAGCGCTGATGTGATTGTTAGAATGTTTCCATCTGACGCAAATCCATCTGGAAATGTATTTGGAGGAGAAATTCTAAAACACATTGATATGGTTGCAGGTATTGTTGCTCAGAGACATTCTCAATCAAATGCAGTAACTGTTAGTATGGATAGTGTAAATTTCATAAAACCTGTTTTTGTTGGTAATGTTCTAAAACTAAATGCAAGAATAAATTATGTTCATAACTCTTCTATGGAAATTGAAGTAAGAGCTGAAGCAGAAGATATTGTAACTGGAATTAAGACTATTACTGGAACCGCTTTTGTAACTTTTGTTACATTAGATAAAAATGGAAAACCTACACATGCACCAAAATTATTACTTCAAACTGATGAAGATCGAACAAAATTTGCTGAGGGAAAAATCAGAATGGAAGAGAGATTAAAGTATCGTAAAAAATCTAATATCTGATTTTTATGGAACAGTTTAAGTGTCTCAAAAACTAATGTTACTTATGACCTCTGAAGAAAAATCAAATGAATGGGATTCCATTTGGCAAGAATATTCAAAATCTCTTGGAAACTGGAAAACTGTATTTGAGCAAATCCAAAATGCAACTAATGACATGCAAACCAAATTTAATGAAGTATGGGAAAAGGCATCCAAGGAATCTAGTGTAGATACTATGAAACTATTTGGTGAAAATTGGCAAAAGTCTCTTAGTGATGCTGGAATGAAATCATTCAAAGAATTCGGAGAGGCTTGGCAAAAATCTCTTAACGAAACTAATGCGTCAACCTTTAAACAGTTTGCAGAAAATTGGCAAAAGTCTCTAAATTCATCTGGGATGGAACACATGAAAGCTTATGGTGAAATGATGAAAACCTTCGCAGAAACATGGAATAACATGTGGCCTAAACTCAAATAATATGATGAATTATTAGAAAACTTTTCTTTCTTTATTTCTAAGTATGTATTGTTTACCAAAATCTAGAATGTTTATTTCCAAAATCATATCCACGTCGTTAATTCTTTGATTTTCTCTCTTGCCTCAACCAAAAATCTCTTCATTACAGAAATGTAAATTTTAGCAGCATAAACAATTTCTACATCTTCATCATTTCCTTCAATATCTAAAAATGTTGAAACGGTAACTTGTTTTTCATTAATTTTTGGTTCCTTATTGTTGCTTCTTTTGTAATTAATTACTTCTACAAATACAGGCATTTGTCTTTTAATTTCAATTTGTAATTCTTCTTTTGATCTTAATTTTTCATTTCTCAAATTAGCTATTATTTCTTGATTAGGATCTCCTATGTATCTCTCCTGCACTGTAATCATAATTTTGATTTTTGGTAGTTTTCTATGGTCGTTTTGGAATTTACAACTTTTTTTAATAAAATTCGGATAAATATTTTTATGTTCTTCATCATATTTTTTGTCAAACCATGAGACAAAATCTATGGCTTTTTGATCATTTTTTTCTTTTGCTTTTTCTAAAAATGTTTCTTTATTATATTCTCCAGATATAAATAATCCAAAATCTCTATTTGCTTCTTCAAAAATTCCAACATATACTTTATTTACAGAAAAAAGATATGAATTAAAAAAATAATTTACATAATATGGATCAGGATTAAACTGTTTGATCTGTTTTAAAATAGATTCACATTCTTCAATTTTCTCTTCAATATTCATTATTCTTTTCCAGAATTTATTATAAATTTTGATTGCTCCTTTAATTTTTGTGCAAGCTCTTTGAAAATTTCATTTACACTCACATCCATAAGGTTTATTGTAGCATTTTCAATCACTATTTGCTTTTCAAATTTTTCTTTTATTGCAAATGATACTGATGACCAATGAAGTATTCCCTTTAATTGCTCTTCTACTGTCACATTTGTTGTTGGAAAATTAGAAGGTGAAAAAACAATCCCATTTGTCCATTGCATAGTTGGAATGGCACCTCCTGATGATCTAGTGCTGAATGCTATTTGTTTTACCCAATCATCGAATTTGTATTCTATAACTTCATGAATCACTAGTTTCTTCCATGGTTCAATTGATATTTCCATTTGAAAATGAGTTTGATAAAACCAATTATAATCCTATTTTTTATGGTTCGATTAAGTGCAAGTCACACATGAGTTGTTTGCCAAGTTTGATTGAATTGTTTTATAGCTTCTTGATATGCTGTAATTGAATCATCACCTGAAGTTTTTAGAAATTTTTCCCATTGTTCATTGAATTTTTTGATAGAATCGATGTTAGTTTCTTTAAATATATTTTCAATCATCTTTGTTTGCTGTTTTATGTATTCTGGACCTATTTCTTTCCATGTATTTTCCCAACTTGAACTAACTTTTTTCAAGAGTTCTGTATCTGATTCTAACGCTCTTTGACATGCATCATGATATGTCATCAATGTATCACTTGTTGCTTTTTGCCACTGTGCAAGTGATTCTTTCCATACCCCTAAAGCAGAATTGTATTCTTTCCATGCTTTTTCAAATTCTGGCTTGTTTGATGAAGATTTTGTCTGTTTTATTGGTTTAGGAACTATTTTCTTTACCTGATTCTTTTTTGGACTAGTTTTCTTCTTTGTAGCCATAAAATAGATTGAAAATAGTAGATGTTAAAGTTTTCAATTATTCCAGAATGTGAAAATTACTAATTATCTATTTTTCTTTAAATTTTGATGCTTTGCTAAAATTTGGTGTGTGTTTTTCCTCTTTATTCTTAAATAAATTGTAATGATATTCACATAAATTTCTAGTTTCTTTAAATCCTATTTTTACTGACTGATTGGCTTTAATTTTACACTCTGATATGCTGCATTTCAACACTCTCTATGAATTTTATCTACTAATAAAATTATATGATTATCAACAATGAAAAAGAGATTTTGATTTACTATTAAATGATGAATCAATTTAATTTGAATTAAACTGGATATGTACATTCATGTTATCTTTTTATGATTGTAACATATTAAAAAATTATGTCTGAAGATGAAAAGGGAAAACGATTCCTTGAATTAATTGATCAACAAAATAATATTCAATGGAGTATTATTATGAAATTAACTTTGTTAGTTAACTCTAAATGGAATTCTTCTCAACTACAACTTGAGATTGAATCACTTATTGAAACACATTCTAAAATTACAAAAGAGATAAACAGCCTAGATGAAAATAACGGTATTTTATAATGCAGAATCTATCATTAGTGCTATGAACAAAACTGCCAAATAAGGACTGGAAAACTTAAACAAAGTCCATGCTGCTTTCTCCATGGGTTTCACAATTACCCAAGCTGATAGTATGATCATTAAAGCACCGGATGCTATTGCAGTCCATAAATAAACCGAACCCACCATTGGTTCTCCACTTTGAGTTGTCAAAAAGAACGGTGCAATAGAAAATAATACCATTACAAAAGTTGAACCAGCGATTGCTCTAGCTGATGTTTTCTCAGATTGTACAGCTGTTAACATTGGAACATTAACTTTATTGTAATCTTCTTTGAAATGTAAAGTTAAAGCCCAAATGTGCATTGGAATCCAAATAAACACGAGTCCTGCCATTGCTAAACCCATCGTCCATACATCTGTCATGGTAACAGCTACCCACCCTATCATTGGAGGAGAACCTCCACATAACCCACCTAAAATTATGTTAGTTCTAGATTTTCGTTTTAACATATATGAATAAACAATAATGTTGTTTAGTAAACCAAATGCGATAAAAGCTGTTGCCCAAATACCCTGTTCTAAAGTAGTTGTAAATGAGATTCCAAATGCTAACACTAGAGAAATACCAGCTAATACAAGCCCAAAATTTCTAGCTTTTTCAGCAGGATAGATTCTTTTTGATGGAAGTGGTCTATTTTTTGTTCTCTCCATTATGGCATCTATGTCTCTGTCATGATAATTGGTTAGAGTATTAGCTGCAGCAGATCCAGCAGCAACAGAGAATAGCATCAATATCCATGTGGCAGGAGAAATTTCAATATTGTAAATATTTGATGCAGTTAAAGTTGCCCCAAATGCAGTAAAAACTAGTAAATACCAAATTTTTGGTTTTGTTAACTCATAATATACTGCAACACGAGATTCAGATTTTTGTTTTTGCAATTCTAGTCACTATCCTTTAATGACTTATATGGCATTGCTTTTGTGCGAGACTTCATTTCGATAAATGACTCTGATGACTGTATCCCTTCAATTCGTCCAATTTTTTCAGATACCATTTTGTGCATCTGATCCAATGATTTTGCATATACAGTTACTAAAATGTCAAATCTTCCTGTAACCTCTGCGATTTCTCTCACTCCGTCTATTTTGAATAATTCTTCAATTATGTGATCTCGTTGTTTTGTATCCATGTTTATTCCTGTTAATGCCTTTACATTGTAACCAAGTTCTGCATCATTTACAACAATTGTAAAACGTTCAATTAATTTCCGTTTCACTAGACGTTTAATTCTAGAGTATACCACTGATGAATTAACATTAATTTTTTTTGATAATCTTGGAACTGAAATTGATGCATCATTAGCTAATTCTGATAAAATTTGTAAATCTAATTCATCAACTTTTACCGTTTAAAACACCCAAAACAATCTAGATTTCTGGATCTTATAAAGTTATTATTGTAAAAATTACAAAAAATAGTCTAAATTTTACCTTTTTTGTAAAGCATCTCTGCTAACAAAACAGCACCTTTTGCAGATCCCATTTTTTTATTATGTGAGAATAACACATACTTTAAACCATGATCAAACAATTCTTCTTTCTCAACTCTTCCAATAGTAGTCGTCATGCCATCACCAACACTACGTTCCAATCTTGGTTGAGGTCGTGTTGGATCTTCATGAAATGCATAATATTTCTCAGGAGATGATGGAAGACCCGATACAGTACTTTCTTTATTGGCATCATCATAGACTTGTTTTGCAATTTGCGAGTCTATGTCTTTTTCAGTTTCTACAAAAACTGATTCTGTATGACCATCAATTACCGGAACTCTGGTACATGTACAACTTACTTTAATATTGGCATCTTCAATTTTTCCATTCTTTAATTTACCAAGAATTTTTCTAGTTTCAATTCTTACTTTTTCTTCCTCTTTTGCAATATATGGTATAATATTATCAGTAATGTTCATAGCAGAAACACCCGGAGTACGACCTGCACCAGATATTGCTTGCATTGAAGTCATCATCACCTTTTTTGCACCATATTTTTCATAAAGTGGTTTTAAAGTAATTGCCAATCCTGTAGTAGTACAATTTGGGAGTGGTGCAACCCAACCCTTCCAATTTCTATTTTTCTTTTGTGTTTCTAATAATTCTGAATGTTCATCATTAATTCCAGGAATTAGAATAGGTACATCTTCTTCGTAACGATAAGCAGAACTAGTTGAAATTACTGGTAGTTCTGCTGCAATTTTGGTCTCAATATCTCTAGCTGCGTTGGATTCAACTGCAGAGAATACTAAATCTAATTGTGATAAATCTAATTCATCGATATTTTTTACAGTCATTTCTTTAATGTACTCTGGAATTTGACCATCTACTTCCCAATGTATTATTCCACTATCGGGATCTTTAATGGCATCAAGATATTTTTTTCCGGCAGAGCGCTCAGATGCTGCAATCTGTGTAACTTCAAACCAAGGATGATTATTTAATGACTGTACAAATTCCTGTCCTACAGAACCTGTAACCCCTACAATCGCCACTCGTTTCTTGCTCACGATCTAAAAATCTTTTATTCAATTAATAATCGTTTTCTGAATTTGACCAAAACATACTATATCAGCACAGATTATTTCAAATTATGAGGATAAATCCCAACATCTCTATACATAAGCGAATTCATCATGGAGGGCCTTTTTCAATCACACATCCAAGTTCTGATATTTTGGATTTTAGCTCAAACATCAGTCCAATGGGTACTTCTTCTCTGGTGCGTAAAACCATAAAAAATCAGTTAGATACAATACAAATCTATCCTGATTCAGAATCTACTCAACTTAGAAAAAATCTTCAACACTATACCAAAATATCACATTCTCAAATTGTGGTAGGAAATGGCGCCACTGAAATCATCTATAATTTCTGTCAGGCCTTTTTATCAAATAAAACACCTGTTTTGATCCCAATTCCGACCTTTGGCGAATATGAATCTGCAGCAAAACTCACTGGTGCCAAAGTTTTATTTTTTAAAACAATGAATTTAGAAAAAGATGTAGATAATTTTATTCCCAAGTTACCAAGTAATGGATGTGTATTCATTTGTAATCCCAATAATCCCACAGGAAATCTAATCTCAAAAAAAACTTTGCAAAAGATAATCATATCGGCAAATAAAAAAAAAACTTTGGTGTTCATTGATGAATGTTTTATTGAACTAGTACCAGATCACGATGAATCAATTATTAAATTCGTCAAAAAATATAACAATTTATTTGTTTTACGATCTCTAACAAAATCATTTGCTTTAGCAGGTTTACGCATTGGTTATGGTATAGGATCAAAACAAATGATTTCTATTTTAAACAATATTAAAATTCCTTGGAATGTTTCAGGATTAGCACAACAAGCAGCATCTGCTGCTCTCTCACATTCATTTTATTTATCTAAAGTAAAGAAAATAATTAAAAAAGAATCGTTTCACCTAATTAATCATATTTCTAAACTAAAAGGTTTTCAATGTACTGCTACTTCAACAAATTTTATTTTAATAAAAACAAAAATGAAATCAAAAATAGTACAAAAAAAATTACTTGAAAAAAAAATTCTAATTCGCGACTGTAGTACAATTCGTGGCTTGAATGATAATTACATTAGGATTGCTGTAAAGACAAGAAAAGAAAATGAAAAATTAATCAAAGCTTTGGAGAGATTATGAAATCATTAATGATTCAAGGCACGTCATCAGGATCTGGTAAAACAACTCTAGTTGCAGCATTATGTAGAATTTTTGCAGATAAGGGATTTTCTGTAGCACCGTTCAAGTCTCAAAATATGTCAAATTACGCCTATAAAACAAAAGATTTTGAAATATCTAGAGCCCAGGCCATACAGGCAATAGCTGCACGATGTGAAATCACTCCTAATCTAAATCCAATTCTTCTAAAACCTCTTGGTAATTACTATAGCAATGTATACCTCAATGGAAAAATGTTCAAAAAAATACATGCTACTGAATACTATCAAAAATTTGTACAAACTCAAGGACTGAGTATTGCTACAAAATCACTCAAATATCTTCAAAAAAATTATGATCTTGTTATTTTAGAAGGAGCTGGATCACCAGCTGAAATTAATTTGGAAAAATATGACATAGCAAATATGAAAATGGCAGAAATAGCTAATTCTTCAGTATTATTAATTACGGATATTGATAGAGGAGGTTCATTTGCTAGTATTGTGGGCACTATGTCACTTTTAGATAAAAGATATCAAAAATTAATCAAAGGATTTGTTATCAATAAATTTCGAGGTGATATCAATATTCTTAAACCAGGTTTTAAAAAAATTAAAGAGATAACAAAACGTTCAGTATTAGGTGTAATACCAATGATTGACATAGATCTACCTGAAGAAGATTCGTTAAGTGGTAAAGCAAAGAATATCACTTGGAATAAGAAAAATCTAGATAAAATAGAAAGTGAGATTGACAAGATTAGTAAATTAGTAAATTCAAATTTGAATATTACAGAAATAGAGAGGATGATAAGTTGATATCTGAATCAATACTGGTAGTATTTTTTGCACTGGTATTAGATTTTGCAGTGGGTGATCCTAGAAACAAATTTCATCCAACTGCTTGGTTGGGTTCTCTGATTGCAAAGTTAACTCCACATACAAAAAATTCATCAGAAAACCTAGAAAAACTCGGAGGTATTTTCATAATTTTAATTTCTAGTGGAATTATTGCATCTTTGATGATATTTTTAGATATTGGAATTAAATTAATTACTGTGGATTACATATACATTATAATTTCAGTAATTGTAGGTGGTGTATTACTAAAGACAACTATAGCAATCAAAGGAATGGAAAAACACGCTCTTGCTGTAGTAACTGCCTTAGAACAAAACAATATCTCTTCTGCCAGGGACAATTTATCCATGATTGTAAAGCGAAATACCAAAAATCTTGACAAAAACCATGTATTTTCAGGCGTGCTAGAGAGCATTAGTGAAAATACTGTAGATGGTATAACTGGACCTCTTTTCTACTTTGCACTTTTTGGTTTACCCGGCGCATTTGTTTACCGAGTAATCAATACAGCAGATTCTATGATTGGATACAAGACAGATATTTTCAAAAATGTCGGGTGGTTTGGAGCAAATTGTGATAAAATTTTGAATTACATTCCATCCAGACTAACAGGATTTATCATGATACTCAGTGCTATGATTCTTAGAAATAATTGGAGAAAATCTTATGAAATAATGATTCGTGATGGAAGAAAAACTAAAAGTCCTAATGCTGGATATCCTATGGCAGCTATTGCAGGAGCATTGGAAGCAAAATTTGAAAAGATTGATCACTATTCACTTGGTGATGGAAATGTTTCATTTACCAAAGATCATGTGAAATCAGCTATTTCAATAATGAAAGTTACCTCAATATTGTTTTGTGGAATCGTAGTCGTTCCAATTCTTTTACTTTTATCTTATTTAGGATGGTGGATTCATGCTTAAAGAAATTGGTTCTGTCTTTTCATTTCTAACCATTATTCCAACTAGTAATTCAAATCTTGAAACAATTGCAAAATACATGTATATTTTTCCAATTGTAGGAATTGTAATTGGTTTAATCGTTGGATCAATAGGATTTGGACTTTCATTATTTTTAGATCCATTAATAGTAAGTTTGTTAGTTGTTGCTTCATTTGTAATTCTTACTGGTGTACATCATACTGATGGTCTAGCCGATTTTGCTGATGGCTTGATGGTAAATGGAACAAAAGAAAAAAAACTTGCAGCAATGAAAGATCTCTCCACTGGTTCTGCAGGAATAGTTGCAATAGTATTGTATATTATCGGATTGATAATAGCAATCTCACTATCTACTGGTTATCAGTTATTCTTGGCAATTTTACTTAGTGAGATATTTGCAAAATTTTCAATGGTTTTGATGGCAAGTATTGGAAAATCTGCATCTTTAGGCTCAAATTCGCCATTTGTTGAGATGATGAAAAACAAAAAGAAATTGATATTTGCAACTGTGATTACTCTAATCCCATTGTTTGTTCTTGGTGGTACAACAGGATTGCTCTTATTTGGAGTAGGTGTAACATTGACAATATTCCTAGTTATCTTGACTGCTCGTAGTTTTGGAGGAATTACAGGAGATGTATTGGGTGCTACAAACGAATTGACTCGATTAGCATCTCTTCTAATCTTTGTTTCAGTATGATTGGTATTGTTATGGCTGGTGGCAAAGGAAGCCGAATGAGTTTGACTGGAGAAAAATTACTTTTAAAATATAAAAAACCGATAGTTCTTCATGTAATTGATGCACTAGTAAATTCAAAATGCTTTTCAAAAATATTGGCAATTACAAGTTCTAATTCACCAAAAACAAAGAAATTGCTAGAAGAAAATAATGTTGATCTCTTTAATACTCCAGGTGATGGTTATGTTGAAGATCTTAATTTAGTTCTTAAATCATTAAATGATTTTGTTTTAATTACCTCTGCTGATTTGCCATTTTTAGATGGAGATATTATCAAAAACATTGTAAATCAATGTAATTCAGAAAATATTTGGACTACAATTCTTGTTACAAAAAAATTCCTGGAATCATTACATCTTTCTTCTAATTATTGGCTCAATTTTGAGAATCAACAATGTTGCTATACTGGAATTTCATTAGTAAATGCAAAAAATATTTCAATACTGAAAAACATATCTGAAAAATTTATAATAATTGATGATAAAAGAATCGCTTTTAATCTAAATACAAAACAAGACTATGATTTACTCAGCACTGCCTGAGATTTTTCCATTAATCTTTGCTTTAGAACCAGTTGGTTCAGCAATATTGTTGCCACAAGAATTGCATACGACAACCTGTGATGCATGAGAATACACTACTTGTAACTCACCACATTCATTACAATTAACTTTCTGGAACTTACTTGATGGCTTCGGAATTTCAATATGATCTTTTTTCATGCTGCCACCAACTCAAATTTCTTAATTCTAATACCTGGTTTATTGTATTTCTTTTTGCATACTGTGCATGTCATAATTGGAGTAACTTTCTTTGTAACTTTTGCAGGCTTTGCAAGTTTTGGGAATTTTTGTCCACCATACCCTCGTTTACGTTCCGCATGTCTGCGTTCTCCTCTTGCAGAACCCCTTCTTTTCCCAGCTTTGTATATGGAGACCTTCTGTTCAGTATGTGTCTTACATTTAGCACAATACTTACGGATGACCTTGGGTATGTTCATATTAAAAAAAAATCGCTTCAACGGTAATTTAAGCATTGAATCTATAATAGGTTCAAAGTACAAGAAAATTTGTGACTTCGAGCCTAGCGAATTCGATTTCTTTGTTAAATTCAGTGGCAATGGGTGATAAAAAAGCAGATCTCGTCCTAAAAAATTGCTCCTTACTATCAGTTTACACCCGAGAAATCATTCCAAAAATTCAGATCGCAATAGTTAGTGATAGAATTGCATATGTTGGTCCAGACGCAGGACATGCAATTGGAACAAAAACAACTATCATTGATGTTAAGGAAAAATATGTAGGGCCTGGTTTTGCTGATCCTCATTTACACATTGATCAATTTGTCTTACCTTCCGAATTTGCAAAAAAATCTCTTTTATGTGGAGTGACATCACTTTTCTCAGATCCGATAGATATTGTCAGTGTATCTGGTTACAAAGGATTTCAAGAGTTTCTAAAACTAGGTGAAGATTTACCAATTCGAATATTTCAAGTTGTTCCGGGTGGTCTTCCTGTTGATGAAAAATTTAGTCATAGCAAAACTTTATCATTATTACAAGAAAAACTAGCAATCAAACATCCTCATGTTCTAGGACTGGGCGAAGTTTTTTCATGGACCAAAGTGACACTTCGAGATCCTAAAACAATGAAATCTCTATCTGCCATGTTAGAAGGAAACTGCATAATTAATGGACATACTGCTGGAGCAAGTGAAAAAAAACTCAATGCATATGTCGCATCTGGAATCTTGTCATGTCATGAACCTATCAATTTTGATCAAGTCTTAGAAAGATTACGTCTAGGCATGTGGATTATGATGAGAGAAGGATCAATTAGGCGTGACTTGAAAGAAATTATTCCACGTGTGTTATCTCATGGAACAAGTCTTGAGAGATTGATGTTTTGTTCTGATGGACTTGATCCTACAGATATTGTAAAGTATGGTCATATTGATCATTGTGTTAGAGAATCTATCAAACTTGGTCTAAAACCTATTGATGCTATTTCAATGGCTTCAAAAAACTGCTTTGATTATTACAACATGAGTAAAGATTTGGGTGGTATTGCACCTGGAAAACTTGCAGATATTTTAATTTTTGACGACTTGAAATCCATTAAACCCAATAAAGTCTTTGTAGGTGGAAAACTGGTTGTTTCAAATGGAAGTATTGTTACCTCAATAAAGAAAAAAATAATTCCTTCATGGATAAAAAAAACAGTCAAACTAAAAGAACTCTCTCACAAAGACTTTGGTGTTACATCAAAAAAGAAAAGTGTTCTTGCAAATACCATTTTTATGGAAACTGAAATTATAACAAAAATGGGCTCGACAGAACTATTTACTAAAGAAGGAAATGTTTTGACTTCTTTAGATAATGATGTATGGAAAGTAGCAGCTTTTGATAGAATTCATGGAACTAACAAACATGCTATAGGATTTCTTGAAAATTTTGGAGCAAATATTGGTGCATTTGCATCAACCTGGAGTTTTCATGAAAATGATATGATTGTAATTGGTTCTAATGATTTTGATATGTCAATTGCTGCAAATATTCTTATAAAAAATCAGGGAGGTCTAGTTGTAGTAAAATCTGGTAAAGTTATTGCATCACTACCGTTACAGCTAGCAGGAATTGTTTCTACTGATTCATTTGAAAAAGTTTTATCTAATTTTGAACAAGTCAATAATTCAATTGTAGATTCTGGATGTAAGTTTTTAAGACCACATCTGATTCCACTTTTCTTACCATTCCTTGCTCTCCCATCAGTTCGTATCTTATCCGGAGGAATTGTAGATGTTAAGAGACGATCTTACATTAATCCAATTAACTAAGTAATGTTAAAAAGGGGGATACAAAGGATTGTAGCTTATCTCAATGGCATCAATTCAACAAACACCTAATGGTCCAGTTTTAGTTCTAAGAGAGAGTGCATTACAACAAAAAGGTAAAGATGCTCAACACAATAACATAGCTGCTGCTAAACTAGTCGCTGAATTAGTTAGAAGCAGTCTAGGTCCAAGAGGTTTAGATAAAATGCTAGTTGATTCCTTAGGTGATGTTACTATTACAAATGATGGTGCAACCATCTTAAAAGAAATTGACGTTCAACACCCGGCTGCCAAAATGATGGTCGAAATTGCAAAAACCGTCGATAATGAAGTAGGTGACGGTACTACATCATCAGTAGTTTTCGGAGGAGCTCTTTTAGCTAGAGCAGAAGATCTTCTCAAAAAAGATGTTCATCCTTCAGTAATTATCGAAGGTTATCAAGCAGCAGCTGAAAAGACACTAGAAATTTACGCTGAAATGGCAAAAAAAATCAAACCCGATGATAGAGAAACACTTCTCAAAATTGCCACAACCAGTATGCAATCAAAATTAATTTCTGAAGATAGTGATGTACTTTCCAAAGTTGTAGTTGATGCAATCTTAAGAGTTGCAACAAAAAAGGCAGAGACATATTCTGTTGACCTTGAAAATATTAAAGTTGAAAAGAAAGCAGGTGGTTCTATCACCGATACTCAAATTATCAAGGGTATTGTTTTAGATAAAGAAGTTGTTCATAGTGGCATGCCAACCAAAATTGAGAAAGCAAAGATTGCACTTGTAAATTCTGCACTAGAAATTGAAAAGACTGAGATGAGTTCAGAAATAAGAATTACTGATCCTACACAAATGCAAATGTTTTTGGAAGAAGAAAATAGAATGATCAAAACAATGGTTGACAAACTTCACAATGTTGGCGTTAATGTATTAATTTGTCAAAAAGGAATTGATGATATTGCACAGCATTATTTAGCAAAATATGGTATTATGGCAGTCAGACGTGTTAAAGAAAGTGACATGATAAAACTTGGCAAAGCTACTGGAGGACGTGTTATCTCTAATCTTGATGATCTTACAGAAAAAGATCTTGGTACTGCAGATTTGGCTCATCAAAAGAAAGTTGAATCCGACAAATGGGTGTTTATTGAAGGATGTAAAAATCCACAGTCTGTAACTTTGCTTATTCGAGGTGGTTCACAAAGAGTTATCGATGAAGTTGATCGTTCGATTCATGATTCTCTAATGGTAGTAAAAGACGTAATTGAAAAACCAGAAATTGTTGCAGGAGGCGGAGCACCAGAATCATATGCCGCATCTAAACTCAAAGACTGGGCAGATAGCTTTGACGGTAGAGAACAACTTGCAATTAAAAAATATGCTGAGGCATTGGAGATTATTCCTTTAACAATAGCCGAAAATGCAGGAATGGATCCTATTGATACAATGGCTACACTTAGAGCAAAACAAAATCAAGGTCGTAAATGGACAGGAATCGATGCAAGAAATACAAGGATTGCAGACATGTTAGCTATTGATGTTGTAGAGCCACTTGCGGTAAAAGAACAGATAATCAAATCTGCAACCGAAGCTGCCTGTATGATTCTTAGAATTGATGATGTAATTTCTGTTTCTGGTGCACGATAAACATCTTCAATATATTAGCTAAACTTAAGCAATCCAATTTTCATTAAACTATTGTTGTACAAACTAGGAATAGATCTTGGTGGAACTAAAATAGAAGCAATTCTACTGGATAAAAATCTTGACACAATTCAAAGAAAAAGAGTTCCTACTCCACAAAATAATTATCAACAAATACTAAACATCATTAATTCACTGGCTGTAGATCTTTTAAAAAACATTGAAGATTATTCTATAGGGATTTGTACTCCAGGTGCAATTTCAAAAAAGACCGGTTTAATAAAAAATAGTAATACTCAATGTCTTATAGGAAAATCACTTAAAGAGGATTTAGAAAATAAACTAGATAAAAAAATTTCTATGGAAAATGACGCAAATTGTTTTGCAATGGCTGAATCTACAATGGGTATTGCAAAAGAATTTGGTGTTGTTTTTGGAGTTATAATGGGTACTGGTGTAGGTGGAGGTATAGTCATTGATGGAAAAATTCATCAAGGTAGAACCAACATTGCTGGCGAATGGGGACATCACACATTACATCAAAATGGGCATAATTGTTATTGTGGAAAACAAGGTTGTGTTGAGACATACATTAGTGGTCCCGCATTAGAAAAACGATGGAAAGAACTGACTGGAAAATCACAAAACATGCCTGAAATTATACAAAATCTTGAGAATTTCAAGGCAAAACAATGGAAGGATGAATTTTTGGAAAATTTTGGATCTGGGTTGGCAAATGTAATTGATATTTTAGATCCTGATGTAATAGTTTTGGGAGGTGGTTTATCTAATATTGATTTTTTATACACCGAAGGAAAATATTCAGTATATCACAAGGTCTTTTCAGATTTAGTTGATACTCCAATTCTAAAAAACAAATTAGGTGATTCTGCTGGAGTCTTTGGTGCAGCATTACTATAAAATTTAGTTTGTGCTATCTAAATTCAGAATTTTATAAATATGTAAAATCATTTGGTATACTGATTTTTAAATTAAATTGTATTCTTTTACAATTTTCCATTTTTCTATATCTGAGAAAAATTTTTGTACAACAAGTTTGTTTATCATAAATTCATTTTTAATGTCTAATTCATTTATTATTTTGATTTTTTCTTGTATTGGTAAGATTTTATAAATTAGACTGATGTGTGGGTTAAATTCATATTTTAAAATTTTTTCAAAATGTTTTTTAAGATTTTTATGAATTAATTCTAACTGTGCATTCATTTTTAATTCTATGTATACTGTTTTCCACAATTCTTCAGATTGTAAAATTTCTGATTTTTTGACCAAAAATGAATTACAATTCAGTATCACTTCTTTAGCAATACTGTCAATTAAGCTAATTTCTGAGTCTACCAATCCGTAAATTGTAATATGCGGTTCAAATTTTGGAGCTTGATATTTTTCTGAAATTGTATCACTGATCTTCTTTAGATAATCTCTATCGCTTTTAGAAAATGTAAGCCAAATTGCATGCATGATTATTCAAATTTTATTCAGGACAGCCTTCCATTTTTGCAATAAAATAACCATTTGTCATTATCTCAATTTCAACTTCTTCTGATACCGATTGCGTGTGACAAAATCTACATTCTTCTGTAGTGACTTTGACATCATTCTCTCCAATACTTTTCAACCATTCTTTTGCAAACATAATCACTTTTTCTATATCATTTTTGTCAGTTATTACATCAAAATGCATGACGTGCCCATTTTTTGATTTGACATATGTATCAAATACGTGAAAACCCATAACAATCTCAAAAAAATTTGATTATTAATGGATTACTTTTGAAATAACTGTGTAGAATCAATATCTGATCCTATACACATATCACTAAATTCTTCGGGATTTAGTGAATAGGATACTCTTGGTTCAAATTGTATGACTTGGACTTCTGTTTTCTCACTAAGTTTTTTTATTTTCTCTGATGAATTTTTTTCTAATGTTTTTTTAATAATTGATTCTTTGATTTTTGATTTTGCGGACTCATCTGTTATAAAACTTACAATTCCTCGAAATTGAAATCCTTTCAAATCATCTTTGTTAAAAACAGAAATGGTGACCCAAGGATTTACTTGAATGTTCTTGTAAGATTTATGTTTGAAAAAATCTAGCCAATATATCACATCTTCATCAACTCTAAAGAAAATTCTAGGTGATACATTTGCTAAATTATTTGCCCCTATAGTTCCTACTGCAAAAATTCCCTGATTCTCAATGAATTCTTTGATCTCATTTGGAATTTTTACCATGAATTTATTATGATTAATTTGTATTAAAGTAGTCTTTTAAACATCAAACTTGAGAACAGTTTTTATGAATTATTCGAGTATTTTCTATCACGAGACATTCACTCAAGCTTCTAATCATGCAGATTCCAAATTTAGAATTTAGTATTAAAACTAGAAAAAATTATCTTGTTTAATTTTGGCATTAGGTTTTTATCTATTTTCCTTGATTACCACATGTGTCTCAAATATACAGCTGTGTACACTGTGATGCAGCATTTGATTCTAAAAAAGAATTTGAGGCTCATGTGATCTTTTCTCACAAAACAGATGCTATTTCAAAGAAAAAAATTCTGATTTTAGGAGGTGGTTTTGGTGGAATGTATGTCTTAAAAGATCTCCAAAAAAAACTAGATGTTAAAAATATTAGTATAACTATTGTCAGTGAGAACAATTACTTTTTGTTTACCCCGATGTTGCCCGAAGTAGCTTCAGGCATGCTTAATCCTAGAGACATCACAATACCAATTAGACATTTCTGTACGCGCGCAAAATTTTATCAGGCTACTGTTTTTTCAGTAGATTTAGCACAAAAATTAGTGACAATTACAAGAAAATTTGATGGAAAGGATCATGCTTTAGAATATGATTATTTGATATTGGCGGTAGGAAGTATCAATAACTTTTTTGGAAATAAAAAACTAGAAGAAAATTCTTTTACAATCAAATCTGTCGAAGATGGAATAGAATTACGTAATCAGGTTCTTCTAATGATGGAGATTGCTGCACAAACAGGGAGTATGGGACTTCAACAAAAATTTCTCACCTTTACCGTAGTTGGTGCAGGTTTTGCAGGAGTTGAAATAATTGGAGAACTAAATCATTTTGTAAGAAAATCTGTAAAACAGGCATACCCTACAATTGACGAGACCAACATCAATATGATTTTAATATCATCTAGAAATGAAATTTTGCCAGAACTTAATAAAAAACTGGGCGAATCTGCAAGATCGTATTTGAAAAAAGTTGGAGTTAGAATTATAACAAATGTAAAAGCTGTTGATGCTGGTGAGAGCCATGTGGAATTAACTGATGGGGAAATAATTCCATGTACCACACTTATTTGGACAGGAGGTGTGACTACAAATTCCATGATTGAATCATTAATTTGTGAACATGGTGAAGGAGGAAAAGTTTTAGTAGACAAATATTTGAGATTGAAGGAACATCCTGAAGTTTTTGCGTTGGGTGACTGTGCAGCAATTCCAGATACTGATACCGGAAAATTTTATCCACCAACAGCTCAACATGCATTACGTGAAAGTAAAATTGTTGCACATAATATAAAAAAAATACTTGCTGATAAAATAAACTTGAAAGAATTTTCATATCACAGTAAGGGAATGATGGCAACTATCGGAAATAGAGCAGGTGTTGCATCTTTGATGGGTTATAGTATAACCGGAGTATTAGCTTGGTTAATTTGGAGATCTTATTACATAATACATCTTCCAACATTTGAAAAGAAAATAAGAATTGGAAGTAGTTGGGCAATTAATTTATTTTTTGGAACTGATTTGACTTTGATTGGTGAAACAAAAACAAAAAATTTATGTGAAATAACAATTGAAGATACACCGTCACTAAAAGAGCAATTATTTACAGATTTATAGCTAAACTCTTTAACTATTCTTGAATTTTTTTCAAAAAGATCAATTAGAATTTGTTCAATATTTTATTGTTTTAATTTTTTAACATTACACTTTATTTGTTTAATCAAAGATTTAATTTTTGATTCAGAAAAATGCACATCTAAAAAATAAAAACATCTCTCTCTTCTATTTTTAATGCTTGATTCATTACTTTATAATTGGCTGAACAAAAAGAGGATGAATGGCACAAAATTCAGTATCTTTACATAAAAAATTAAGAGGAAAAATTTCTATAACTAGTAAAATGTCTCCACTGAAATTAGGCGATATAAAATTAATCTACACCCCTGGAGTTGCTGAAGTATGTAAACAGATTCAACATAACAATGCTCTCAAGTATTTGTTTACATCAAAGGGAAACAATGTTGCAATAATAACTGATGGAACAAGAAATCTTGGATTGGGAAATACTGGTCCTGATGCTGCTTTGCCAGTCATGGAAGGAAAATCTGCAATATATAGTGAATTTGGAAAAATTAATGCATTTCCAATCTGTCTTAATACAACAGATAAAAATGAAATTATTCGAACGATAAAAGCGATAGAACCAGTATTTGGTGCAATAAATCTTGAAGATATAGAATCTCCAAAGGTATTAGATATAGCAAATGAATTAGAAAAAATTTTAAAAATTCCAATATTTCATGATGATCAACATGGAACAGCAATTGTTGTATTAGCAGCTCTACTTAATTCATTAAAAATTGTAAACAAAGAAATCAAAAATATAAAAATCGTAATAGTTGGTTCTGGCTCAGCAGGTTATGGTATCGCAAAATTACTTCATTACTCCGGATGTAGAAATATAGTTGTGTTGGATTCAAAAGGTTCTATTCATAAAGGACGCAAAGGACATATGAACAAATACAAAAAAGAGATTACAAAATTAACAAATCCTAAAGAAAAAGGTCTACTTTCTACAGTCATTGTTAATTCAGATGTGTTTATTGGAGTATCTGGAGTTAAAAATCTCTTAAAAGTATCCATGATTAAGAAAATGAATAAAAATTCAATTGTGTTTGCCCTTACAAATCCAGAACCTGAAGTAGTTCCATCAATTGCAAAAAAGGCAGGTGTAAAGATTATTGCAACAGGCAGTTTCAAATATAATAACAAGGTTAACAATGCAATTGTTTTTCCATATCTTATGCGAGTAATTCTAGATTTAAAAATAAAGAGAATCACAATGAAGATTCTTTACGATACGGCTTATGCAATAGCAAATACCGTCAACAAAAATAAATTATCTATAAATAATATCATACCTGAATTAGGGGATACGAGAATACAAAAGAAAATAATGGAATCACTTCGTAACACAAAATTATCATAATTCAAAGCCAGTTTGAAGAAATTTTTCCAGATCTCTAATTATTCTGCTTTTGATGAGAAATGGTTTTTTCCATTTACTTTTCCTTACTTTCAATTATTTCAGATTTTTTTAAAAATTATCAAAATACGTCATATTTTACTCACAGAATAGGGATTTCCTTTAGATTGATTTCATGTTAAGTAATGGTCTATCAATAATGAATAAAATCATTAAAATAAATTTCTGTAATACAGAAATCATGAGAAATAGAATAATCTGTAAAGAATGTCGTCAAGAACTAGAAACCCGTTCTGAACGCAGTATGAAGAAATGTGAAGGCTGTCAGCTCCAATAGATGTATTCTTTTACAGAGTCATAATCGCTTTCTGTTTTGGGCATTCTATTTTTATTGTGGTTCAATTGTTGCAGGAGGTTTACTTGAAATTGCATAAGTTACCCATGTCACATCTTCTACCTCATTTGTAATTCTATTGCTGATTTTTTCTAGTAATTCATGTGGTAATCTAGTCCAATCTGCTGTCATTGCATCAATAGAATCTACTACTCTAATCATTACAATATTTCCATATTTTCTTTCATCTCCTACCACTCCCACCGCTTTATCATCACCTACTGCTGCATATGCTTGCCACACTTTACCATAAAGATCAGCTGCAATCAATTCATCCTCTACAATTTTACTTGCTATTTTTGATATCTGAAGTTTTGTTGGAGTAACTTCACCAATAATTCTTACAGCTAATCCAGGTCCTGGAAATGGATGTCGCATGAAAAGTTTTTCTGGAACATCTAAAATCTTAGCTATTTTTCTTACTTCATCTTTGTATAGATCGCGCAATGGTTCCAATATTTCCAAATCAAGCCAATCTGGAAGTCCACCCACATTATGATGTGATTTTATTACTGCGGCTGGACCTTTTGAAACTCCACTCTCTATTACATCTGGATACAACGTACCTTGTGCAAGCCATTTGAAAGGTCCATTCTTTTTTGCAAATTCGGTAAAAACACGAACAAACTCCTCGCCTATGATCATTCTTTTTCTTTCAGGGTCTTCCACGCCTTTTAATTTAGCTAAAAAAACTTGGGCAGCATCCACCACTGAAAAATTTACATTAAAGTTATTTTTGAACATCTCTTCAATTTCTATTTCTTCATTTAATCGTAAAAGACCATTATTTACAAAAACACACTTTTGTCTATTACCAATTGCTTTGTGAATCAATAAAGCTGCTACTGTGGAATCGATTCCTCCACTTACACCACACAAGACATTTCCTTTAATTTTTGAAATTTTTTCTACCGCACTATCGATAAATCCTTCCATAGTCCAATCTTGTTTAGCACCACAAACCTTTAAAACAAAATTCTTGAGAATTTCTGTCCCTTGCTCTGTGTGTACAACTTCTGGATGAAACTGAATTCCATACATTGACTTTTCTTTTGATGCAATTGCCGCAGCCTTTGCACTTTCAGTATGTCCTATTACTCTGAATCCTGGTGGAATTTGTTCTGCTTCATCACCATGACTCATCCATGCTCTAACTGATTCACCAATTCCACTTAGGAGATCCTCATCACTATCAATTGTTAGTATTGATGAACCATATTCTTTGTTGGCTCTTTTTACTTTACCGCCGAATTTATTTACAATTAATTGATGTCCGTAACAAATTCCAAGTAGTGGTAAATTCATATCAAAAATTTTATTTTCTGGAACAGGTGCATCTGAATTATATACACTTGATGGACCTCCAGAAAAAATTATTCCTTTAGGATTAATTTTTTGTAATTCCTCAAAACTAATGTTAAATGGAACAAGCTCTGCATATACAGAAAATTCTCTAATTCTTCTACAAATCAAATGACTATACTGCGACCCAAAATCTAAAACTACTATCTTATCCATAAAATCACTTTTTGATGTTTTCAAGCATACGTGTAAGTGACCATCCTGCGGTGCTAATTATTTCATTTACCCTCTCTTTTTGCCTGTAATTTTTGATAATTATTTCTCTAATATCTGAACCATTTTTGTTAATTATGTAATCAATCACTGATTCTTTTTGGATTTTGCCATTTTCTGCTTCTGTAGAGTCTTTTCTTTTCATTTCTCCGATAATTCTATCAATGAAAAATGATTTGAATGGTGGTGTATCTGCATTTATTTCCATATTTTCCTCTAAAACTATTGAAACTTGATCAGGTGTGACGTAAGCATTTGCAATAATTTTACCATCACTTCCACTTGTTATTGGAATTGAGATTTCTTCTTTCTTAGTAGATACAACTGGATTTTTTGTAGATATCTCTGGAGTTTTTACTGTACCTAGTGCAGAAGCTTTTGTAAAACTGGATTCTTTTAACACCAAATCTAAAATTGTTATGTTTTTTTCTAATAACATTATAGCATTTTGATGCTTGTCCATTTGTTTAACCAAACTATCCCTCATAGCAACAATATCTCGTATTTGTTCCTCTGAGAATTTCATAATTTCTTTCATATGGATATGGGTATTAAATGCATTCTAGGTAATTATAATATCAAGTTCACTATAGGATATCTTTTCAAATCCTTTGATTGGGCTTGATGTTGTAAATAATTGCGATCTTGTTTTTCCTGATAACCATTCTAAAAGTGATTTGCCTTTTCTTAATTTCTTTAATTTTATTTTTCTCTCAACTGCTTTTGTTTGAGAATACTTTCCCACTTTTTTTCCAAAATCCATTCCAAACAAAATAATTTTCTTTGCATCAAAATGACTTGCAAGAAAAACTGCTCTATCTCCATCTGTGAAACCTCCAAAATTTTGTATGTTTTTAAATGGTTTTGATTGAGTGGTACCAATACAATTTTTAAAATTTTCTACAAGATATAATTTTGCAATATTATCACCATGTGCATGAATAACAAAAATTGAATTTGTTTTTCCAACTTTTATCAATGAATCTTCATCACCATCCAAGTCAGTAACAACAATATCTGGTTTAATTCCATTTTCAACTAATGGTTTTACTGCACTATCTGCCACAATTTTCACCACTTTTTTAAAATTTTTCAATACTGGTATGGCTAAAGATAATGATGGACCTGCACCTATTACAAAAACAGTTTTTCCTTTTATCTGCTCATTGATCTTTTTAATAGAAACAGTTTTTCTTAAAATTGAATCTAAAATAATCGCTGACTCTGTATCTTGTTTTTCACTGTATTTGAATTCGTATAGAATCTCTGAATATCTTTTATTCCAACCTGAAATCATCATATGACTCAAATTAGTATGGTTTATGATAAATCATGTGACTAATCTTGGAAATGTAGGCGTGGGAGGGAAAAACCCAATACGAATAATGGGCATTTTAAACACCAGTCCTGAGTCATATTACAAAAAATCAATCAAAACAACAAAACAACAGATTACAAACACAATAAAACAAATGGAAATTGATGGAGCCGATTTTATTGATGTTGGAGGAATGTCAACTGCACCATATTTAACAACATCAGTATCTGAAAAACTAGAATCACAAAGAATCCTAAATGCAATTCATATTATTCAAAATGTATCCAATCTTCCAATATCTGTTGATACATGTAGAGCAAATGTTGCAAAATCTGCCTTAGAACATGGAATTGAAATAATCAATGATATTTCTGGACTAAAATATGATGATAAAATGATTGATGTCATTAGAGAATATAGACCGTCACTTATTCTGTGCGCATTTGATTCTAAGACAGTAGTTGGCGATATACAATCAACTAAAAATCTTCTAAAAGACAGTCTGAAAATTGCAAAAATTGCTGGAATTCCATCCAGTAAAATTGTTTTAGATCCTGCTATTGGCTTTTTTAGAAAAACTGGAAAAGGATCTTTTTTTACAAAAATTAAATCTGATTGGTTAGAAAGAGATCTATCTGTTATTCAAAATTTGAAATCCATTAAACAACAATATCCAATTATGATCTCTGTTTCAAACAAATCCTTTATTGGAAAACTTTTGGGAAAGGAAAATGTATCTGATAGATTATTTGGTTCTCTTGCTGCAGAGGTTGTATCTGTTCTTAATGGTGCCGATATCATTCGCACTCATAATGTAGCCGAAACAAAAGATGCTATTACGATTGCAGTGAAACTATCTAAAAGACACAAAGGCTTATAATCCATCTTTGACCATCTTTACAAGGTTTCATTGGAATTCAAAGAAGGATTAACTTTTGATGATGTTCTTCTTGTACCCAAATACTCTGATATCACCAGCAGATCGCAAACCAATCTAAGCACAAAATTATCACGTAATATCTCAATTAACATTCCATTTGTTAGCGCAAACATGGATACTGTAACTGAATCTGCTATGGCTGTAGCTATGGCCCGTGCTGGAGGAATAGGAATTATTCACAGATTTTTGACAATTAAAGAGCAATCAAATGAAGTTCTCAAAGTAAAAAGGTCTGGCAGTGTAATGATTGAAAATCCATACGCCATTCATCTCGATAAAACTGTTCAAGACGCAAAAAATTATGCTGAAGAAAAAGAAATTTCTGGTCTTTTAGTTATTGATTCTAATTCTAAATTGGTTGGAATAGTTACTGATAGAGATCTATTATTTGAAACTGATACTACTCATCTTATCAAAGATGTTATGACAAAAGATGTTGTAACTGCTAAACTTGGTGTGAGCTTGGATGAAGCCAAGAAAATTTTACATAAACATAGAATTGAAAAACTACCAATAATTGATGAATCTGGTTTTATTAAAGGTCTGATTACAAGCAAAGACATTACAAATATTGAGGACTATCCTTCTGCATCAAAAGATAAGAAAGGAAGACCTCTTGTTGGAGCTGCTGTAGGTGTAAAGGGAGATTTTATGGAAAGAACCGAGTCTTTGTTAGAAGCAGGTGCAGATGTACTAGTTGTTGATATTGCTCATGGTCATAGTGAAAATGCTCTTAGCACAATTCGTAATATCAAAAAAGCGTTTCCTAAATGTGAATTAATTGCTGGAAATATTGCAACTGCACAAGGTGCAGAGGATCTAATTAAAGCGGGAGTAGACGCAGTTAAGGTCGGTGTAGGATCTGGCTCTATTTGTATTACTAGAGTAATTACTGGTTCTGGAGTACCACAATTAACAGCAGTATTGGACTGTGCCAAGATTGGAAAAGATTACGGCATTCCAATTATTTCTGATGGGGGAACTAGAACTTCTGGAGATGCTACCAAAGCATTGGCTGCAGGTGCATCTTCTGTTATGGTAGGCAGTATGCTTGGAGGAACTGACGAATCGCCAGGAACGGTATTGACAAAAAATGGTAAACGTTTCAAGATATATCGTGGAATGGCCTCACTTGGAGCATCTTTGGGAAGAAAATCAAAAGAAACAGGTTCTATTTCATTTGATGAAGATCTTAATGATTATGTTGCAGAAGGTGTTGAAGCAATGGTTCCATACAAAGGAACCGTAACTGATATTTTAAAACAATTAACTGGTGGTGTACGTTCAGGATTGAGTTATTGTGGAGCACACACAATTCTGCAAATGCAAGCAAATGCCGAATTTATTAAAATGTCTAGGGCTGGATTTGCTGAAAGCCAACCTCATGACGTATCTTTAATGTAGTTAATTTTTTAGCTAGAGTCGTTTTGTACTGGTTTTAACGACTTCATGTAACTATGATGTGATTTCTGGTATTTAGATCTTGATCAATTTTGAGAACACACCTAATTTCTAAATCTTTATTGGATCTTCCAGCTTCTTGATTGCTGATTTTGTTTGTCTTTGTAACCTTTGCAGATATTGAATACGTTCTTGAATGCCCTCTAATTCAATACTTTTGAGTTCTATTGGTTTTATCTTGATCTTCATAGATTCTTTATCTGCTATTCTTTCAGATACAAAATCAATGTTTTTTCTCACATTCTGAACTATTGGACTATCTAGATTTATGCTGTATAGTTTTGGTTTTGTTGTTTCTTGGTTGATCTTTACCATTCCAATATTGATCAGACCATCAAAATATTTGTAAAAAGTAGTCTTTGACATTCCTAACTCTTCGATTATATCACTTACTGCAAACTCGTTTTTAGGAAAACTAAGTAAAAAATTCAACATCTTGATGTTTGGCGAATTACCATATATTTTAAAAATTAAATTGTTTTTCATATATTCAATACTGTTCTAAAACTATAAAAACTTTGTATAGATGTAGTACGATAAGTGTACGAATATGTTGTATGATTTTTCAGATAATGAACTGATGGCTCAGATCCTTTCATATCTTTGGGATCAAGGTGCATGGGGTGAAATTTACACAAACTATACTAAAATGAAAAAAAGACTCCACCATATTGTCAAAAACGATGGTAAGAATATTGAAAAGAAAGTAAAAGAATTATCAAAAATTAACTGGGTAGAAATACACAAGAATGGCGACACTATTTCTTTAAATCCTATTTATAAAACCATGATTAAGAATTTTAGAGATCAGTATTTAGCTTGATTTTTTAAGCAGTATCATAAATCATTCTTTTGTGTTATCAAAGAGAACTATTATTGGAATTATTGTAGGTAGTGCTATTATTGCAATTGGAATCTATTCTTTAATTTCTGATATTGGGTTGCAAACAATGCAAGTAAATGAAACATTTGCAGTAGGAGAATCTACTTCATATCAAATTACAGCAAATGAACATGCAAAACAGCATATGGTAATTACAGGAGAGAAATTTGATCTTAAATTATCTAGTCCTGGTGATGGTCTTCAAATACCAAAAACATCTCATACTAAAGAAGTCACTTTGGACTGGACTCATCTAAAAGATGGTATAACTGTAATAAATCTTCAAAATACTGGTTCTTCTGAATTAAAAGTAGATGCAACATTTGAAATAACAGTTGATCCTATTTTGTTTACATATCATATAATCGTCATTACTTCAGGTATGGTGATTATTGGATTTAGTATGGGCTTCACTTTAAGAAAGCCAAAAGGATTCTAGTTTAGTTTTGCTGAGGGATATGATCCTAGGATTTTCATAAATAATGTTTCATGATTAATTTTCTCTAACATCTCTGCGATTCTTGAATTTTTTGCATGTCCTTCGAAATCTACATAGAAATTATACTCCCAAGTATTTGCCTTGGTTGGTCGTGACTCTATTTTGGTTAAATTGACATTATAATTATGAAAATTTTCTATGATTCTGTGAAGAGAACCAGGCTCATGTTTTATGGAAAAAATTATTGATGTCTTGTCCTTGCCAGTTTCTTCCTTGTTGTTTTTTGATAATATCAAAAATCTAGTGTGATTGTTTGAATTATTTGCAATACCTTTTGATATTACAGGCATATGGTAAATCTCTGATGCATCCTTACTGGCAATACATGCTATATTTTTTTTGTTTAATTCTTTGATAATTTTCACACTTCCTGCCGTGTCATATGTGGGAACTGTTTTCATGTTGTGTTTTTCAATAAAGTTCCTGCACTGTCCTAATGCTTGTGGATGAGAATACACAGTATCTATCTCTTCCAAAGTTCCGTTTCCTATCAAACAATGTTCAATTCTATGATAAATTTCACCTATGGCATTAAGTGATGTTGAATACAACAAATCATAACTCTCCCCAACACTACCTTCCAATGAATTTTCTACCGGTAAAATAGAATACTCTGTTTTATCTAATGTGGTATTTTCTAAAACTTCTGCAAAGGTTGGAAGAGGAACTGTTTGAACTTGTATATTGAAAAATGCTCTAGCTGCTGCCTCACTATATGCCCCTCGTTCACCTTGGAACGAAACACGTATCATTTCTTACTCTCTCAGCTTTACGAAATCACTGTTGCCAAAATTTGTTGAAAGTTTTCTTTCATCAATCCAAGCACATTCTGTACATTTTATGGCATCACGCATTTGGACTACTTTTCCACCACACTTTCTACATTTTGTAAATAATACACCCAAATGTGGTTCTTCAATTGCTGCATGAATTGTACCGTTTAAATGATTTAGAATCTTTAATGTAACAATATCGTTTACTAACGCCACATTCTTTTTTCTAAGATTTCTTGTTGAACAAATACATTCAACTTTTGATGTTGTTGGTTTACCATTAATGTAATCCATTGATACTGCTATCATAGAAGACATAACTGCAGCTACAGTTCCTATTATGATATCTCCTACTTTTGGAATAGATATCATCTTTGGATGCTTTACGTTTGCAACTCGTGTTTCTTTATTGAGATCTGTCTTACCTACTGTTGCTGCACGAACCATGTCTCCATCATCAAAAGTATTGTGACCTGCTTCATATTCTTCAATTGAGGCTATTTTATCTCCAGGCAATGCAGCAATTTCAGACATGTTGTAATTTTTGGTGTTATGATTATAATTGTTTGTGGTTTAATCTATTCTTGGCAAATCATATAACTAGAAAAAACTCAAAACAATCATGAGAGCCCTAGTATATGACAAATATACTACAGATGATGATTTTTCTAAAATTTTAAAAATTAAAGATATTCCTGAACCTGAACCAAAACATGATGAAGTTATTTTCAAAGTAAAAAGTGCATCTTTGAATTATGATGATATTTGGGGAATGAGGGGGAAGCCTCTGGCTGTACCTCTACCTCACATATCAGGTACAGATGCTGCAGGTGAAGTAATTGCAATAGGCGAAGATGTAAAAAATATCAAAATTGGTGATAGAGTTGTTTCTCATGGAAACATGTCATGTCGAATATGCAAATTATGTACTAGTGGGAAAGAATATGATTGCAGGCAGAGAAAAATTTGGGGATTTGAAACTGGTCCACTTTGGGGAGGATACTGTGAAGTTACACATTTGCCAGAAGTTAATGTTGTAAAAATTCCTGATAATGTTACATTTGATTCTGCAGCGGCTGCTTCAATGACTTTGTTGACATCATGGCATATGCTAGTTGGAAGAGCAAAGATTCAACCCGGACAACTAGTTTTGATTATGGGCGGAGGCTCGGGTGTTGGAAATTATGGAATTCAAATAGCTAAATTGTTTGGATGCACAGTGATTGCCACAGCTAGTCCAGATAAATTAGATAAATTATTGGAATTAGGAGCTGATTATGCAATAGATCATAGAAAAGAAGACTGGCATAAGGAAGTTCGTGATATCTCTAAAAAAATAATCAAGCCTTTTGGAGATGTAACTGGAGTTGATGTAATTTTTGAACACATTGGGGGTTCTCACTGGAATAAGGAATTGACTTTGTTAAAGTATGGCGCAACAATTGTTACAACTGGAGCTACAACTGGATATGATGCTAAAACCGATTTACGTCATATTTTTTTCAAAGGCATCAATATTTTAGGCTCAACTCAAGGAACTAGGGCTGAATTAGAACAAGCTCTGTACTGGATGTCTCAAGGCAAAATTAAATCAGTCATTGATTCTGTTTATTCATTTGAGCAAGCAGCAGAAGCTCATACAAAGATGTTAACTGGAAAGGGACTATTTGGAAAAATCTTAATGAAGCCTTGATGTAAAATTAATGATGACTGGAAATCCAAAAATTGATTCTATTCTTGATGAAGCAAATAGATTATTTTTAAAAGGCAAACTACGAGAAGCAATTATCTATTATGATGAAATTCTCCATGAAAATCCAGATCATATTGGCTCTCTTAACAACAAGGGATACGCATTAAATAAATTGAAAGATTATGATGGTGCCATACAATGTTATGATAGTGTCTTAAAATTAGATTCTGGAGATCTTTCTGTTCTAGTAAATAAAATATCTTCTTTGAGAAAAAAAGGTGAATTTCTTGAGGCATTAAATTATTGCAATACTCTTTTAGAGAATAATTCCAAATACAACATTGTACTGTATCATAAAGAAAGAATATTATTTTCAATGGAACAATTTGAAGAATCTCTACTTTGTTGTAATAAAATTTTAGAGGAATATCCACATAATGGTGATGTTCTTTTTGATAAATCGTGTAATCTTGCAATGCTTTCTAAAATAGACGATGCACTTGATACGCTTGAAAATGCAATTTTGCAAGGAATTCAATACAAAATCAAAGCAAAAACAACCAAATCTTTTGAAAAACTAACAGACAATCAAAAATTTCAAAACTTAGTATCTTAATTTTAAAGCCAGTGAGGAATTTCTAGGTATCCCTCTATGCTTTCATGTCTTAATATTTTTAAAAGCGCGTTTGCCTGAGGTGTAGACAGAACAGGCTTGTCAAATTGATTGTCTGTCGAAATTCTAGGACACGCTACTTGAATAAACGCATCTATTCCTTTTAGATTTTTTAATCTTTCATTTGTGATGTCAGTTAGGGCAAATAATTGAACTGTCTTTCCTTCTTTTTCTAATTCTTTTTTAAATTTTAAAGCAAATACTTTGGATAGTTGCCCTTCTTTGAGTCCGATAATTATTCCAAATGATTGTGCATCGGCTGCCTTGTAAATTGCAAGAGTGGCTTTCTTTTTTAATTTCTGAGCAAATTCTGTGACTTCCCTTACCTCATTAAAATAAGGATCTAAAACATATGTTGGCATATTAGTTGAGAGTGCAATTCCCGCTGCATGGAAATTACTTTGTCCTAAAAAGACATAAGCATCAACTTTGTCTTTGAGTTCTGTTGCTGGATAAAATTCACAACCAAACACTTGACCGTCATTTAGCTGCCCTTTCCCTTTGCCAATTTTTACTTCAATTCCACCATTGGTTAAAATCTCATTTACTTTATCCATTTGATGCAAATGTTGACTATCTGTAACTAGAGATATTTTTTTCCCCTTGAGAATATCGACACACTTTTTGGCAACACTGTCAAATTCTACATCGTCGTAAGCATTAATTAAAATTAGATTTTTCTCAAATGATTCAGTGTTAATTGTATGTCCTATGTTGAATTGTATGTCTGCCCCCAATACTTTGGAACCATTTGAATTCAGATCGCATGTTCCCCAAGTGGTATCAGCTAAAATGTATGCAGGAATTCCAAATTTTTTTGTAATATTTACAGCAGTCTCTTGAACTTGAGGTAGGATTCCATCAGGACCATTTAGAGATACTGATACAGGTTTTCTAGATTCAATTTCTTTGAAGATGCGCTCTTCATCTATTACTATCAATTCCAGCTACGAATATGGCGTTATTAATTTAAATCAACTGTGGATACAACAACTAAAAATGTCTGAAATTCTATAATTCATTTATGACTGACACGCACATACTGAATATTGGTTTTGAT
>CALKVM010000015.1:0-30977 GCA_938049695.1 uncultured Candidatus Nitrosoarchaeum sp.
GGAGATCCTACTTTAATTGAAACTGATATTGGACCTTTATCAAGTAAAGGAAGTTTAGAAACCATTTCAGGAATTGTAGAAGATGCAAAAGAGAAGGGTGCGGAAATTCTTTTAGGTGGTTCAAAAATTGATGGAAAGGGTTACTTCTATCAGCCTACAATTCTTACAAATGTTAAACCAAACATGAGAATTGCAAAAGAAGAGACATTTGGTCCAGTTGCCCCTATAACAATAGTTGAAAATGAAAGTGAGGCTGTAAGGTTAGCAAATGATACAGAATTTGGATTAGGAGCAAGTATTTGGACTAAAGATCTAGCAAAAGCTGAAAAAATATCGAGACGAATAGAATCTGGAATAGTTAGTGTCAATAATGTGGTAATTTCAGATCCAAGAATCCCATTTGGTGGAATAAAACACAGTGGATTTGGAAGAGAATTATCAAGATACGGAATGCTTGAATTTGTGAACATCAAATCAGTTAGATTCTATGATAATCTAAGTCACCACCATTACGTGGAATAAGTTCTCTCAATCATGAGAATCAAAGTTTACCTTAAGTATGATTTTGACGTATAGTATTGCGACGAGACGCCCATTAACAATATGTTTTGGGTGAAGATCAGTGTGATCTTGGGAACGCCTTGAACTTTGGGGTATAATCAAAGTTCATGATTCCTGTTGAATAACCCTCGTCAGTTTTCTTTATCATCGGCTTCGTCATAATCACATTCTTCTAATTCAATATGAGTTGGACTACCATTTTCATTAAAGTAAATTTCAATACAAATATCAGATGCCAAAGTTGAGGCTAAAGTTTCAGCTAGTTCCTTAGGAAAATTATCCAATATGTTAGAATTTGAGGAATATTTGTATTCAGTAAGTTCATCATCATGATAGAAATCTATCTCAATATCCCCATTTGCATATTTTCTGACTCCAACCACTTGACCAAATATACTGTAAGACAAATCTAATTTCCGTGTTGAGAAACATCTTTGGTTAGGGTTTCAGCTAATTGTTCATAATGTTCTCTGGTTTTTCCAATTTCTTTGAGTTTTGATTCCTCAATCTCATTTAGTTCATTATCGACTTTTTTTGAAACATATTGTAAACGTGCTTCAGCCATCATAAACAATCTATTATTTTCTTTCCACAAATGTTCTGTTATATGCTCTACATATTGTTGCATATCGCTAATCAATTTTGTAGAATTACCAGATGAAATGTAATCCTTAGCAGAACTTTCCATTTCTTTTCCAATTTCTCTTGAACGTTCGTGATCCATTAACATCATTGCAATTGGACCCATATTACGTGGCATTCCTGCTTGTTCTAATGCAGGGAATAGTGAATTCTCTTCTTTACTATGATGACAAACATCAGTGAAGTTTTTTGAAAAATCAATAACAGGTAACAATATAGATTCAGGAATTTGTTTTCCATCATTTAGAAGTTGAATTGTAGATTCCATTGCTTTAATGACTTTTTCTATTAGATCATGATCTCGTCTTAAAGATGCAGTTGACATAATATTTACAAATAAAATCCAATATCTATATCTTATTCAAATTTTCAGATAAATAATTAAAAGATGGGAAATTAGTTAACGAGTTATTCGTTAACAATTTTGTGTCTAACGATTAGAAAGGCTTTTTGCTTTAACAAATATCCAAATCTTTTTTGTCATTTCACTTGGTGCAATAGGTTTGTTACCAAAAACTTGTTCTACAGTTTCTTGACGACCTGCAAAGTTAATTGCATAACCACCGAATGCTGGTTTTCCAGATTTTGATTTGGTTGATGATTTTGCTTTAGTCTTTGATTTTGTACTAGTGCTTTTAGTTGTAGTTTTCTTTTTTGTTGTAGCTTTATTTTTTGCTGCCAATTTCTTATTATATTTTAAATTAAGTATAATAACTTACACTTTTGTATAATGTAAAACAAGGTAATTTTCGAGTCTTTTTATTGTATTTAATCTGAGTCTAGGTGATTTTATGATTTTATCAAAACCTTTTCCTTGAACAAATGTTATCGCATCAGTACCTCCAATGATAAATGGAGCAACAGTTATCAAAATTTCGTCAAACAAGTTACTTTGGATAAATTGCCAGTTAACTGTTCCACCACCTTCAACCAGAATAGTATTAATTTTTCTTTTACTTAGATTATTCATTAGTGATTTAATGTTGACTGAATTTTCACCAGTCATAATTATTTCAACAGGAAATTTTTTTAATTTTTGTAAATTTAGTTTACTGATTTTTTTACAAACTGCAATAATAGTTGGAATTGTATTACATGTTTGTAAAATTTTGGAATTAACAGATATTGTTCCTTGAGAGTCTAAAATTATTCTTGTAGGATTTTTTCCTTTTACATATCTTACAGTAAGTAATGGATCATCTCTATGTACGGTATTTTTTCCTACCAGTATTGCATCAACTTTTGAACGAAGTTTATGAAGTCTAATTCTGTCTTTTTTAGAAGATAGTTTTGAATCACCTAAACGTGTAGCGATTTTTCCATCTATTGAAATTGCTGCACTTAGAATTACATGTGGTCTAGATTTTTCCACGTACTATTTTACCTCCAATCATCACAGCTCTAATCGTAGATTCTGATGCTCTATGTACAATAGACGCATGTGGATTATGCATTGGCTCTAAATCCAATGCATGTTTATCCATGAAAATACAATCTGCAAATTTACCATTTTCAATTACTCCAATATCTTTTCTTAAAATTTTTCCACCGTTCACAGTTGCCATTTTTAGAATTTCTTTTGGATTGATTCTTTTCTTGTGAATACCCATAGTTACTTTCCACAAGTAATCCATTTCTCTAAACATATCTGGAGAATTTATCATTACATTATCAGTGCCTAATGCTATTGTACAACCAGCTTTTTTCATCAATTCAATGTTAGGAATTCCTTCAGCAAGTGCAGCGTTTGCTCTAGGACAAATCACAATTCCACGAGTTCTTTTTGTTGCAGCATGTATATCGCCTGACGAAGCATGAGTCATGTGTACCAGAAAATGGGGTTTTATATTCAAGGCACGTATCGTTTCAGATTTTCCAGTAATTTTCTTTGATATAGAGACACTTTGTTTTGTCTCAGATGAATGAATAGCTCGAATTTTAGGTGTACCAGAGTAATAATTTAACACAGAAGAACTATTTTCATTTGCTCCACTTATTCCAATACCATCGCATTTCTTTAGTAATTCTGTGAGTTCATCCATTTTATGTCTAGGTAAAGGAATGTTTTTTTTAATTTCAATTGGTCCTTGATAGAATTCTAGCCTTCCAAGAATAATTGAACGCAGTGGCAATTCAGACAGAACTTGTTTTAGCAGTAAAACTCCTTCAATTCCACCCTCTCTAAAATCTACAAACGTTGTAATTCCTTTATTTAACATGGAATGACAAGAATTTTTCATAAAACTTGCAAGATATGTTTTATCTGTATTTTTTAGAATTATTGGTTTAGCACCAGAGACAGGATGAATTCGTTTGTCAACGGAACTATTCAGAGTAACATCTTTTGCAATAGAATCACCAATATGCGTATGACAATTTACAAATCCTGGAATTAACAACAATCCTTCACAGTCTATTGATTCTTCTTTTGCACTAGCTCCTATATTGGGTTGGATTCGTTTGAATCTTTGATCTTGAATCTGTATATTAGTATTTGAAACAAAATCTAATTCTTTACCTAATAAGATACTTGCATTTTTGATTAGCATGATAGTTCATAAACATCAGGTTTTTCTTTTCCCGAATCTCTAATTTCTCTTATTGTATCAAGAGATTTAGTTGCAAGTTTTACAGCCTCTCTACCAGTTTTTGCATTACCTATTCCACAATTCAAAATAATATCATCTTCCTTTTCGATTAATTTGATGAAGTCTTTTACAGAGTTTTTAGCATCATCATTTGCAATAACCATAAAATTATCCCCACCCATAAAAAATGTAAGAGAATTTTTTTTTAGAAAAAATTTTGACATTTTCGCATATAAATTAAAAATTGTCGAAGTGATCTCATAGGGAGAATTTATTTTTCGCCTAGAAGTGAGATTGTCTACATCAAAGTGCATTATTGAAACTTTTTGTTCAGATTTACCATTAATAAAACCAAAAATAGTATATTCTTTACTTAGAAAAGTCTCATTTTTTTTCCCTTCATATGCTTTGAGATTTGCTTCAAATGGAGAATCAGCATAGCCTAGTGACATAGATAATCGAACATCAAAAGATTTTTCAAGATTTTTTTGAATCTCAATATGATCATCTAAAGTCAATCCATTAGAAACTACAAAAAATTCATCGGCTCTATTTAAGAAAACAAGACAATTTTTTTCTGAGAATAATTTTTGAATCTCTTTGTATAGTGATGCCTGAAGCATTTGAAGTGCATGTTCTCTGTCACTACCTAGGGTTAGAGTCCAAGGTCCATAGCCATTTATTTTCAATATGCTAAGTTGAATCATTTTTGAATCCTTTGCATTTCATCGAATATTTTTACAACCGCTTCAACTGCACGCTCTGCTACAGGTCGTATTCTAGCATATGCCTGTCTTTCCTGTATTCCAGGTCCAGTTATTCCTAAAGAGACCGGTTTTTGATATTTAATTGATAGATCAGTTAATGCACGTGCTGTAGAATGAGCGATTACTTCATCATGTTTTGTTTGTCCTTTGATTATAGCACCAAGAGTAACTACACCATCAACATCTTTTTTTTGTAATAATGCATTAACTATGATTGGCATATCATATGCTCCTGAAACCTTACAAGTGTAATTTATTTTCACTTTCATCATTTTTGCTTTTTCTTCAGCTACAAAGAGCATTCTAGATGTTACTTTTTCATTAAATTCCGAAACAACTATAGCAATATTCAAAATTAATGCACCTTTGCGAATTCTAAGAGTTCTTTACCATCAATTAATGGAATTGCATTTTGTTTTGCATATTTTTCTGCTTTATCAACAGATAATGCAATATAAGTTTCAGCATCCATCATTTCACAAATTGCAGTGACAGGGGTTAAACCTGCAATTTGAGTAAGATAAATAGACATTTCAGTATGACCCTGTCTTTTTGCCAATAATCCTTTTGATGCAATTAATAATGGAACATGCCCAGGAGTTTTAAAAGAGGAAGTAAATTTTTGCTTTCTATTCTTAACATTAAAAATATTTGCCATTTCTCTGATAGTTAGTGATCTGTCTTTATCTGTTATGCCGGTATAAGTTTGATAATGATTAACAGAAATTGAAAATGTTGGATGATCACCATATGGAGCAAGTCCCATGATCATTTCTTTATTTGAAATTGGTGATTCTGCTAAAATTTCATGCATGTATCTTAATTCTAAAGAATTTGCAAAATTATGATCAATTGCAATGCATAAAAGACCTCCAGCATGTTGACGCATTCTTGCAACATGTTCAGGAGTTACAAATTCTGCAGCAACTACCATATCTACTTCATTTTCTCTTCCTGCAGAGTCAAATAATAATACAAACTCGCCTCGTTTTAGTGATTCAAGTCCTGATTCAAGTGACATATACAAAAAATCATCAATAAACTAATTATAAAGTTTACTATAAAATTGGTAATTACCATAAAAGTGGTAGAAGGTCGATTTTATTTTAAAATGTATTTTCCAAGAATATCAGTTTCGATGTTAAGTTTATCACCAACATTCTTTGTTTTGAAATTAGTTATTTCTATTGTATGGGGAATCAAACATACAGAAGCTAGATTATTTTTAACATCCACTACTGTCAAACTAATTCCATCAACTGCGATTGAGCCTTTTTTCACAACAAATTTTGATAATTTTTTTGGAATTTCAAACCAGACTTGCACTTCTTTAGGTTTATTTTGTATTTTTTTAATGATACCAACTCCATCTACATGACCTAAAACAAAATGTCCCTCTAATCTATCACCAGTTTTTAGACTTCGCTCAATGTTAACAATGTCACCAGGTTTTAGATTTCCTAGATCAGTTTTAAGGGTAGTTTCTTCTATCATTTCAAAAATACAATTAGATTTAGATAATTTTGTAGCAGTGAGACAAACTCCATTCAAAGCTACGCTTTGTCCAATTTTCAAACCTTTTGCATGTTTTCCTAAATTTACAGTCATTTGGATAGCGCTTCTAGTTTTAGTGTTTTTTGAAATTTTCTCAATTTTTCCAATACCCTCAACTATTCCAGTAAACATTATCAATTATGTAAAATTTCTTTGTATAAATTGATTTTCTTGTTATTATAAATTTTATTTCATATTCTTTAATTCTTCAAATTCATTTTGACAATATTGATGAAAAACAGAACATTTGTTTTTTTTAGCATCAATTTTAATTTGATCCATATCTTTAACTAAAACTCCTTGTGCAGCTAAAAATGCCTCATCTTCCATACCTAATTTTTCAAATGCTTGAGATTTAGCAACAGATGCTTCATATAAACTGGAATCTATCATTTGTGCCTTATCATAATATTCTATAGAGTCTTTATAATTTCTTAAATGGTTTAGAGAAATAGCCTTATTCATCAATGCAGTAATGTCTTTGTTATCAAGTTTTAATGTTTTATCATAAAATTCTACAGCTTCTTTATGTCTGTCTAATTCATTTAATGATAAGCCCATACTATTGAGTGTCCACATATCATTACCATCTATGTCAAGAATCATTTTACAGTATGTTAAAGCATCGTCATATCTCTTTAACTTTTCAAGTGAATAAATTTTATTTTTTAAGGCATAAATGTCAAAATTTTTTATTTTCAAAACTTTATCACAGTAAATAATTGAATCTTCAAATTTTTCCAAATGCAATAAAGCCAATGCAGAGTTTTGTAATGCCACCATATTATCAGGGTTGATTTCTAGTAACTTTGTACAATAATTCAACATATCATCAAATTTTCCAGATTCAAACATTCTGGTGATTATAACAGTTGGATCAAGTAAATCAATCAGTTTGGACCACACTATAGTAGATCATCACATCTTTATTCTATTCGAAAAGTTGAATTAAAGTAATAAGATTGTACAAGAATTATTTTAAAGCTTTTCTAAGTGTTTCATTTAATATTTTAGAATAGCTATATGAAGTCTGTTCCTGTTGAATCATTTTTGCTTGACGAAGTCTTAATTTTTTATCCAGATCTTCATCAATCATTATTGTTACACGTTTGCTCATGAGACTTCAGAAATATTGTATGAAGATTACAATATAACATTATATGAAAGTCCCAAATATGGGAAATGCTTAGGCGTTAATAGCATCGATAATTTGTTGTAGATTAAACGGTTTTTGGATCAATTGTATAGATAGTTTTTCTAGTTTTTCTTCGGTTGAGTAACTACTGTCTCCACTAACGGCAATGATTTTTGCTTTAGAGTTAATTTCTTGAATTTTTTTAATTGCGTAAAACCCACTGCCGTTGGGCATCATAATATCAATTAATACAACATCCGGTTTTTTTTCTTTGTAAAGTTTGATAGCAGCTACCCCATCATAACCACTTCCTACTACTTTGATGCCCTTTTCTTCCAAAAATTCACTGAATAAACGAACAGTATCCTCATCATCAATTACAATAACGGAACGTTGCATCTCTACTCATGTTTAATAAAACATCCTTTAATATTTTGTATTATTTTATGAAGATGTATGGCTGGAATTGACAGGTTAATTGCCACATCACTATCTAATGTAATTAAAAAGAAACTGAATTCGAATGAACTAAAAAACATAGAAAGAAAACTATTCTTAGAGCATGGAATGTCAATAAAGCTCTCAATAGAATATTTTCCTAAATTTAGTGAAATATTAAAAAATATTTCCAATATAGACAGAAAAAAATTTGAAAATGAGTGTATTAATAAAATCATTAAAATCAAAAAAACAGATAACGATTATTCTGTTAAGATAATTGATCAAAAATTAATTGATTTAATGTTAGAATTATGTGGAGATTCTGAAACTAGAAAAATAATCACTTGTCTTTTTGATAATGATTTAACTATTCCTCAGATACTAAAGGAATCCAAAGTTCCAAAAACATCAGGATATAGAAAAATTGAAAATTTAATAATAAATGGTTTAATTTTAGAATCAGGAAAAATTCTTAGTGAAAGTAAAAGGATCTCAAAGTACAAATGTGTTTTTGATGAAATTAAAATAGGAATGAAGAAAAACGACATTATAATTCAAGGGGTTATAAACAAAAAAACATTTGATAAAAGTACTAGTATCAATATAAATAATTAAATAATATTCATGAATAATTTTTTTAAAATACTAAATTATAGAATTATTTTTTATAATTTCAAGTAGTGCCTTGGCTTGTTTGAAATGAACCTCATCAATCATTTTTCCATCTATTGTTGTCGCACCTTTTCCTTTCTTTGTGGATTCTAAATAATATTTACAAACTTTCTCTGCCCATTGAATTTCATCTTTACTAGGATAGAAAATTTTATGTGTTGTAGAAATTTGATCAGGATGGATAATACTTTTTCCAACATAACCCAGACTTTTTCCAATCTTACAATCTTTTTCAAGTCCTTTGACATCATTAAGATCCTGCCAAATAGCATCAATTGCAGATACTCCTGCTGCTTTTACATCCACAGGAATCTTTGCTCTAGAGTATTTTCCACCTTGAGGATCTTTCGTGTATTCAATTCCTAAATCATTTAAAAGATCAAAAACTCCAAAAACAACTGCGGGTATTCGCTTACTACAAGATGCAATGTTGTATGCATTAACTACGCCTTCTGCTGATTCAATAGAAGGAATTATTTGGATTGGTTTTAATTTACGATTTTTTTCCAATAACAAGAGGTTTTTTTCAATTTTCTTTATTTCATTAACATTGTTTACTTTTGGAATTACAATTCCATCAATTCCTTTTTGAATTACTTCTTTGAGATCGTCTTGGATTTTTCCAGATTTTGGAGAATTTGTACGAACAAAAACGGAAGCAAGATAAGATGAGCGTGATTTCAATGCAGTTTGAATTAGGATTCTAGCATTCTTTTTTTCTTCATCAGGTACAGAATCTTCCAAATCAAAACACACTATATCAGCTTGAAGTTTTTTTGCCTTTTCTAAAAATTTAGAGTTATTTCCTGGTACAAAAATAAGACTACGAAAAAGTTGTGTCATTAAATGGCTAGACGCCTTCTGGCTTCATTAAGATTTTGCCAAAGAGTCCTTTTCCAGTTAACATCTTTGTATGAGCTTCTGCTGCTTGCTCAAATGAATAAACAGAGTCTATCGCTGCTTTAATTTTACCTTGACCCATCCAGTAAAGACCTTGATCTAACTCTGCTTTGGTTCCTTGTGTTGAACCAAGAATATTTGTTCCTTTAAAGAATACGTGTCTAAGATCAGTTTTTGCATCATAACCAGTTGTTGCACCGCATGATACCAATGTTGCACCATACTTGAGTAGTGTAAGTTGTTGATTCCAGTGGGTTTGGCCAATATGATCAAATGACACATCAATTCCTGGTGCTTCATCTTTTTTCTTTGCCAATTCTTTTGAAATTGCTCTTACTTCTTTATACCAGTCTTCTTTTCTATGGTCTACTGCAAAATCTGCGCCTAATTCTAGACATTTATCTAATTTATCAGGACTAGCTGTTGCAATAACATCGCAATTGTATAACTTTGCAATTTGAATTCCAAAGCTTCCAACTCCAGAGCCTCCACCCATAATCAATACAGTTTGTCCGGGTCTAATCTTTGCTCTTCCAACTAGCATATGCCAAGATGTTAAAAGAGTCATAGAGGCAGCTGCTGCTTCATCGTAACTTACACCTTGTGGAATTTTTGAAATATTAACTTCTGGAAGATGTGTAATTTCAGAAAATGCACCCCAATTTGGACCGGTCTGAAATCCCCAGATTACTCTATTAATACAATCAAATTCCCTACCATCAGTACATGCTTTGCATACTCTACATGACATGTTAGAATGTGAAACTACTTTATCACCAACTTTGATATTTTTTACATCTTCACCAACTGCAATTACATCACCAGCTGCATCAGAGCCAGAAATGTGTGGTAGTGGAACTGGTACTGGTGCTCCTCGCATTCCCCAAATATCATTATAATTTAGAGCAGTGGCTTTAACCTTGAAAACTACTTCATCAGCCTTAGGTTTTGGATCAGGTATTTCTTTTACTTTTAAAATTTTTGCAAAATTATCATCAGGTGCATATTCTTCATAAACTACGGCTTTCATGAATAATTTTGAGTCTCACCCCTAATTATATTTTCTCTGAGATTAGAGACGATTTATCTTAAAATCACGTTTTGGTTGTTGAATCGATAACAAAATTTGCTTGAGTTGATCGTCATTAATCTGAGAATTCATCTTTCCTTGTGTAGCTAACCCAATAAGATACTGCTCTACAAGATCAGATAGTTCAGGTTTGACCATTTTGATGTTATTTAATCGCATTCTTGCTTCTGGTGAAAGTATCTGTTTGAGAACTTGTTCTTTTTGAGCAGTTAAGTCGTGATTTTGTTTATCGTGAGGATCAGTAGATTCAGGAAAACTCATTTTAAATCTAAGAATATACTTTCAGCTGAGGATTTTCAGTGATAAGTTCATTTAGAATTTCTGTTGATAATCTGTCTAGTTTTTGCATTCCTTGTTTTGAAATAATACGACCTTTTTTCTCAACTTTCTCTACATATCCAAGTTTTTCTAATCCTTGAATTGCATTACGAATTATTGCACCGCCTGCATCTTTATGATGAGCAGCACCATATCCGGATGGTCTACCACCACCATAAATTTTTCTTAATTCATTAACTCCAAGTGGACCGTGAAGGTAAATTTTTCTCATTAACGATGCACATCTTGTATGCCACCATTCTCTATCTTGAGGTGGTTTATCTGCATGAGCACCAGTTTTTACAAATGGAATCCAAGAAGGAGCAGGTATGTCTTCATTTTTTAGAGTAGCTGCTAACCTACTAATCAATACATCAGATGGTACATCGTATACCTTTGCCATGAAGTGAAAAAATCTGGAATCGTCTTATAAATCATTGAGGTATTTGGATGAGTTTGTTAGACATACTTCAGCGTAGAATTGAGATCAATTATTTTTCTGGTTCGTTTGATTTATCACGATCTTTTAATGGTAATTCTATAAAAAATGTAGAACCATTTCCAATCCCATCAGATTCTGCCCATATTTTTCCTCCGTGTAAAGTAATAATGTCATGACTTATTGTAAGTCCTAATCCAGTACCACCGTATTTTCGTGTCACTGCATGTCTGATCTGATAAAATTTTACAAATAACTTATCCAGTTGATCCGTCTCTATGCCTATGCCATTGTCCTTTACTGTAATTTTGGCTGTATGATCATCGGATTCTAATGAGATTGAAATTTTTCCAATTTTTTCGGATATAAAATCTAGCGAGTTAAGCAATAGATTTGTTATTACTTGTTCTATGCGTGTTTTATCACAAACACATGAAACGTTACTGGCGATGCTTGTTTCTAGGGTGATTTCCTTTGTATCAAACTCTTGTTTGAATTTTGATATTGTATTTTGTATAATTTCTGACAGATTATTTTCCAATAAGTTCAGATGGAGTTTGCCTAGTTCTGCTTTTTGTGAGTCCAACAAGTCCTGAATTAGATTCTGCAGTGATATGGCACTTGATTTTATCATTTTGATTCTATCTGTCTGTTTTGGGTTCAAGTCTCCAAGCGTGTTTGAAAGTAATATATCTGAAAGCGATGCAATAGGTACTAGTGGATTCTTCAAGTCGTGAACAACCATTGTCACAAATTCATCTTTTGATTTTTTGATTTTTTCAAGATCTAGATTTTTTTGCTCAAGTATTTTAGAGCGTTCTTGTATTTTTTGCCTCAAGACGTTATTTATTTTATAAATTATAATTGAAATTACCACTGAAGATACAATTCCAGTTATTAGCAATATTTGGCTTAAAGTGGTATTTGTTTCAAAGTTTCTATCCCAAATCAGATATTTTAGGACATAATTTTTCTTTATTGTGTGACCAAACAGATTTGTTTTGGCATTGATTTCAATGCTATTTTCTAATTCATTTTGGGAAAATTCTACGTTATCAGTTTCAATTATTCCATAATTATTGTATATTTGGTGTAATTTCAGATTATTATCAAGAGGACTAAATAAAATCACCTTGAATTGTTGACTAGGAATTGTATCATAAGAGATAAAATAATCAAAAGGCATAGAGATTATCAATCTACGAAGATCATCCATTGGAAATTCAAGATTCATTGTTTTTATTCCGTTTATTATAGTTGGATGGGATGGAAATAATATGTCAAAATTTTCTTCCACCATATCAGTTTGTGGAAATGAATAGAGTATCTTCTGGTCTTTATCCACTATACTGACATTGACTATTTCTGGATTTGAACTAAAAATCCTATCAGAAAAAAGTGCAAACTCTTGAGGTGTAACTTCTACAGAACTTTCAAAAAGACCAATTATACTATTGCTAATTGTTTGTAAACGACCTTCTTTTCTATCGATAATCCCTTGGAAGATTCCCTTAAGTTCATGTTTGAATGATTCAGATAGTTGTTGCTGATAATCGTATATTTGCAAATATGCAACAACGGTACCAAAGATAATGCCCAATCCTATTATGATTGGCAACAAATAGATGACTTTTGAATTATTTGTTGGAAATTTACTCATTATTCTACATGATTTAACTCTAAATTTAAGTTGTTTTTGTTTAGATGTGTATGAAATAAGTTCCTAGGATTCTCCATCTCTTAGATAATTTGCTTTGATTTCTATTGAGGTATTATTTTACGATAAGTATGCCCACATAATTTACATGTAATTCTGATCGACTTTATTGATACTCTACCCAGACGAATTCTAGAATTTATTCCCGGTGCGATAAATGATTTGCATTTTTTACAAAAAACAATTTTTAGTTCATAAGGCATACGGATTTTGTGCCTCGTACTAATTCTTCGCGCAATTGATGCTTGTCGTTGAGAAAAATCGGGATTCATTTTTGCGTTAGAAATTGCACTGTTGATTAGAATATGCATTCTTTCTAATGCAATTTTTCTAAGAGACGGTTTCATAATGACTATTCATATTGCACCTAAAAATTGGTTCTCTTTAGATTAAAGTGCAGTCAGCGGGATTCGAACCCGCGTCACAGGGTTGGAAACCCCGAATACTAACCAGGCTATACTATGACTGCACAAGAAAACAAACTTAATTTCCTACATAAAAATGGTTTTTTCGTATTCATACAGTATACGTGCAACTACCACATGTGCCTCATATGACAAGTTATCAACTGAAAATAAATGAGTTATTTTACTTTTTATCGATTCTGAAAAATGGCCCTTTTGGAATCCACCTATAACTATACATGTATTATCTGAGATTTCAGAACTAATTTTTTCAAATGATTTGAATTCTCCTTTGGTTGAAAAACCAATAATTTTTGACGGCTTTATTTCATTAATTAATTCAGAAAACGATTTTTCTTTGATTTCTAATAACACGCTAGTATTAGATCGTATAGTTTTTTCTAAAAACAATTTTTCAATCAAACCTTCAAATCTATGATATGACTTTGGGATGTGAACATTTTCTCCAATGTAAATTACTTTATCATCAATAGTGTGAATATAGATTTTAATTTTATTTTGTAAATACAATGGAATTGTAGTTGCCTCCAATATAGAAAAATGAACTAAATCAGGTCTTCCTCGTTTGATTTCATTGTTGATTCCTTTCATTGCAGCAAAATGCCAAGAATTATCAAGTAATATTTCAGATGAATTTTTTCCTAGTTTTTGTGCATGTGATAATACTGAAGGATGATCTTGTAGTTCTAAAGGAACAAGTTCCAATGCAGATTCTGCTAAGACTAGAGAGATCATTTTAGTTGATCATTTCTATTTGATTTTTAAATTCATTCCAACTAGGTTTTGGAATTCCATTAACATCCACAAATCCAGAACTACAAATGTAATGGCTTAATCGTTCAATTATATACTCACTAGTTCCTAAACTAGAACCACCACCTATACTAATAGTTGCATTTCCAATTTCTGATTTTTCAACAACGCATGTACCATCAGGTCTATCATATTGTCTATACCATGTAAGAAATTCCATTTTAGATTCATTTTCTCTATAAAATTCAAATGATTTTTCTAGAAACATTTTCTGAGATGTATTATTTCCTCCTACAAAATCAGATGTGCTCCAACTAATCTCAAAAAGCCCAATTTTTTTATCAGGTATGATTTCAAATATTTTTTGCAAATCCTCTTTAGCTTCTTGAGGAGTTTTTACAATATCATTCAAAGTATCAACTGGAGAATATGAGAAAGCAACAAAATCACCAAGTGCCAAGTCAGTTACAATATGTTCCAAGTTTTTATTAAGTACATTATGTAACGCAAATGCGTTTCCTATCTTTACATCAGGATGTTTTTCTTTTATTTTGGCATATGCTCCGTTGAAAAGTTCCTTGTATACAGGAATATTTTGTTCATAATAACGAAATTGTGATTCTGTTTCACCAGCAATTACAACTGTATCTATAATATCATAACGAGATAAGATTGCATCAAGAACGTTAACTAGTCTATCTTCTCCAATTGCATTAAGGGAAGGTTTTCCAATCCAATTTGGGAAAGGTCCCAATGTTTCTCCATTGATCACAGAAAAATAAAGTGTAACTTTAAGATCATTTTTTTTATTAAAACTCATCAAAACATCTGATTGTTTCCAGTCGAATTCTCCTTTTACAGGCTCAACAGTATTCCAAAATAGATACACATTGCTTCTTCCAATTCCGGTAGAAGATGCATCAGAGTAAATTTGATTCAAGTCCTTCAAAGTTATGGATGAGTTTGGCGTGTTAATTACAAGACCAATTTTTTCATTATGTTTCTGACTGGTAATTGGTTGTAAGTTTGGTGTAATCAGTACTATTGCAATTATAGCAATTACTGCAATACAAACGGATAATCCTAGAATTTTCTTATCCATACTAAATTAAAAGTAAAAGGAAGTAAAAGAGTTGTGATTTTATTATCTATCCAGAAGTACAACCGCTGAATCCACATTCTATGCAAATGGTACACCCTTCTACAAATACAAGATTATTTTTGCATGTTGGACATAGACGATCTTCAGACACTTCTTCTTGTCTCATAGGTTCAGATGTAATTTCTTCATCATGAACTTTGAGTTCAAGTGCATTATGTACTTGTGATTTGATGTATGGATTTGAAATCATAGTTGTTACATATCTAGTAACATATTCACTTGGTGTAACCTCAAATGTTTTTTGTGCATTTTCACTTGTCATATGAAGTACTTGTTTATGTCTAGAACCATCACGATATACTGTAGTTCCTTTTAGTCCCAATTCATGAGCCAATAGATATGAAGATTTTACATCATCTACAGTAACATCGTAAGGCATGTTAATTGTCTTGGCAATTGCATTTCCTATCCAATCTTGCCATACACCTTGAGCCATTAGATGATCTGCCCAGTGAATATCCATAGCAGTTACAAATACATCCTGCATCCATTGTGGGATTTCAGGAATTCCTTTTAGAGATCCATAGTTATCTGCAATCTTTACAAGTAGTTCATCGCTGTATAGACCATGTTCTTTGAGTACTTCTTCAACAATTTTGTTGGTATAGAAAAATCTGCCCACAGTTACTCTCTTTTCAAATACTAGAGCAAATGCTGGTTCCATTCCGTTTGAGCAATCAGCAATCATAGATAGTGTTCCTGTTGGAGCTACTGTGGTAGTCAAGACATTTCTTATTCCATGTTTCTTAATTTTTTCAATTAGTGCATCCCATTCATAGCAATGTGATTCTTTTGGTTTCTCATAATATCCTGTAATCGGGATTTTTCCTTCTGGATATTCTGTCTTTGAGCAAAGTGGAAATTCGCCTCTAGATTTTGCAAGGGCTACACTTTCCTCCATTGAATAATAAGTTAATGCTTCTGATAGTTTTGATTGTAGTTCATATCCTTCTTTGGAGTTGTATGGAATTTTTAATTTGTACAAGAGATCTGCAACGCCCATTACACCTAATCCAATTCTTCTAGAATCCTTTGATGCAATGTCAATATCTTTTACAGGATAATTATTTACATCAATGATGTTATCCAAGAATCTTGTTGTCTTTCTGATTGTTTCTTCATATCTTTGCCAATCAAACTCATATTCTCCATCCATCTTTCTTTTTACAAGATTTACCAAGTTAATGGAACCAAGATTACATGATTCGTATGGATATAGACTCTGTTCACCGCATGGATTTGTAGCTCTTAGTGGAGCTTGTCTTGCTTTGGCAAATACATTGTATTTGTTAATATTATCAAAGAAGATCAATCCAGGCTCTGCACTCTTCCATGCAGACATGGCTATCAAATCAATTAATTGATGTGCACTAATTTCTTTCACTGGTTTTCTGTCACGTGGACTACGTAACATGTACTTACCATCATCTGTGTTTACAAGTGCATTCCAAAAGTCTTCCCATATACCTACACTGACATTAAAGTTCTCCAGTACACCAGGTTGTGTTTTATTTGTAATGAATTTTTCAACATCAGGATGCCAAGCTTCAATGATTCCCATGTTAGCTCCTCTTCTCTTTCCGCCTTGTTTTACAACTTCAGTTACAGTATTGATGATATTCATAAAAGAAACAGGACCTGATGCTACACCAGATGTTGATGCAACAATATCGCCTTCTTCACGAAGATCAGAATAGTTGATTCCAACTCCTCCCCCAGATTTGAAAATTAGTGCTGCATCTGAAGTTGTTTTCATGATTTGTTCCATGTCATCAGGCATACCAAGAACAAAACATGCAGAAAGCTGACCCAATCTACCACCGGCATTCATCATTGTTGGTGAATTTGGTAGGAAATCTTGTGCAGTCATCAATTCAAAGTATTCTGTGATCTTGTCTGTATAATCATCGAATTTTTTGGCTGCAAGTAGTGTTAGAAGATCTTTAAAGCTGACTTTCATTTGGCCTTTGTTTGCAAGTGTTACATAATGATTGATTAAAGATCTAAAGTGCCATTTGTTGAGGAAGTATTCTCCAATCTTGAATTTGTAATCAAAATTGTCTAGTTTCTCAAGATATGTGCGTGCCTCTTCAGTATTTTGGGTAATGTTTCCAGATTTATCAAATACTTGTGCATCATATAGAATATCACCTATTCCAACTAGAATTGCTACTCTTTCAAACATTTGAGTAGGAGACTCAATAATTTCATTTTTATTATTTCTGAAAAGATATCTAGATGCTAATACTCTTAAGCAATTTAGATCAAAATTCTTTGAGACAGGATCTAAAGATTTTGTATTTAAGACTTTCATTTTGTCATCTCTTAATTTTCTTCGTTCATGTCTGTAAACGATGTACGCCTTTGCAATGTCGCTGTTGCCACAATCGATAAGGGTTGATTCCACGATATCCTGAATATCCTCAACACTTGGAGATCTAGAACTTGTGAATCCTTGTTCGACTAATTTTTGCACGACTTTATTTGCAAGTTGATCTGCTAGCACACGATCGGCTTTGGAGGTGGCTGCCAACGCTTTGAATATAGCGTTTGAAATTTTATCTTGATTGAAAACCGTTACAGCACCACTACGCTTACGGATCTCATTGATCGTGCTTTCTATTTGTGATTTATCCAAATTATAATCTCCCCGCAAGAGGTTAGAAAGAATACGGTATAAATGATTTGGCAGTATTTTCTGAAATTTCAGTTCAAAAATATTGACAACGGTCCAATTGATGTTGTAATGGTTTTTATGATCAAATAGTCACGAGTCTAGAACGATGATCGCTTGAGAAATTTTGATCGTGTCAATTTCATGAGTAAATTTTTTTAACACAACTATTATGAAATTCATACAGGCGTTACAGTAATACGTGACAAAGATCACCTGACTGAAACTGATCAAAATATTTTCCAAAATGATCGGAACTAGTTTTTGATTTACGAATTTCAGATTACATATGAAGACTTGCACTTTGGACACTTGTCTACAAAGGGTTCATCTTTGAATCCACACTCACCACAGAGCGCTACTTTCTTTACAGGCTTGAACGAAGATGTTAGTTCTGCTGCTTTCTCAATTGATTTTTTGATATCAGCTTGAGTAGCATTCTGATCAATATCAAGTCTAACTAATAAGCCACCATTGAGTAATTTAGATAATTTGTTGCATTCAGATATAATCTCGGTTTTACTTGTATAATCGCCTATTTCAGAGGCGTTAAGGACTATACCTTGTGAGTAAGAGTCACTATCCATAGAATTAAGAGCGGAATTTTTACCATATTTCTCACCATCTAGGTTTGCAAATCTACTAGATCCTTCAGTCTCAATCATGGATATAGCTACAGTATCGCCAAGTTCTTTGCCTTTTTTAGTTGCAACATCAACTGCGGTTTCTATTACTTTATTGAGTATGTCTCTTCCTTCTTTATTATCTTGGAATCCAAGAATATTGAAAACAGATTCCTTCAAGCCTACGAGATTAACAATCAGTGATACAGAACTTCTTTGCATGTATTGTGTATTCTTTGCAAGAATTGGATTTAGTCCTCTTCTTGTAAGATCAGAGATATCTTTCTTTCTTAACGCCATAGAAGATAATGCAGGTTTCATAAGTAATGCAAGTCTTGCTCTAAAGTATGTTTCATCTTTATTGGATTCAAATGCAAGTCTTGGAAGATTGATTGAAACAGATTGTAGTGTTATTGCAAGTGGACCAGAATTTTTAGTTGTACCATTTGTGATACCATAACTAGATACTTCACCTTTTGCAAACATCACTTTTCCACCAATTGAAATTATTTCTGCTAATGCTTCTGAAACATCAGTAACTTTTCCTTTGTCGAAATCTACAATCAGACCAATTTTTGGAATTGGAGTTATTTTTGTGTAATTCTTGTATGCATTAATTATTGCATTAACAATTTTTAGATCAGAACCTAATTGAAGTCTAATTGAAACATTAGTGCTTTTTCTATTATATTTTGATGTAGTAGATGCAGTAGCAAATGCATCTGTTAGTTTTTGTTCAAGTTCTGGAATGTTCTTTGAATATTTTGTAAAGAGTGGAATCAATCCATCAAGTACAATTTCTTGCGAAGCTTCTTTGGAAAGTAATGATATGATTATAGATAAAGAAGATGTAATATCATCAATTGATTTTGATGATGTAATTCTCGATACATCAAGATATTTTCCACCAAGAATAACTCCATCTTCAATCAATTCTTTCACATTAACAAATATTGTATCAGGTATCATTGACCAAATTCCTGGATTTGAAATGTGCATGTCACCAGAAAGATGTGAATCAGCAACATCTTTTGGTAATACATTGGTGAGTAAGTGTTCTGCAAACACTTTCTGACCTGTATTGAAAAGTAGACCTTCTGCACCATTATCTACATTATCCAAATTTGTGAGCATTTCTTGAACGTCATATACAGGCAGACCCAGGCGTGCTAGTTTATTGCGATATTCCTCATGACCGTGTTCTAAAAGAACAGAATTTACCATCTCTCTGATAAGAGCTCCTGTAAGATAGGTTGTCTGATATTTGTAAATTCTATTTTCAACTTCTTCAGTAATTTTTTGAGCTAACTCCAATGGAAGACTACCTTCACGTACGAGTGACTGAATAATTTTATGGGAACTAAATTCTTCAATTGATTCATGTGATGTTCTAACATACATCTTTCCACTTTCAATGATTGATCGTTCCTCAATTTGTCTTGCCAAGCTCAATACGAGTTTTCCAAGATTTGTAATTGTATAACGCCTTTCAGATTTGTTTAGTGCTACAAGAGATTGTCTTAATAATTTTCTCAGGTGATATGCAAATTTACCACTCTCTTTTTTGGATTTGAATCCTGCTAATGACTTTAATTCAGAATAGGTTAATGGTCCCTTTGAATTTAAAATTCTCAAAATATCTATTCTATTTGGACTTGCCATTACAGAAAAGATCATTCTTACACGTTTTGATGTAGATTGAAGAATTCCGCCTCGCTTTGGCTCTTCTAGTTCTTCATCCAATTCCATGTTATTTCACTAAAAAAGGAGTAAATAAGACTTATGACTGGATCGTTTTAGATCTTTTTAGATCAGTTTTCTTATTCAAATAAAATTTAGATTTATTGTAACATTACAAATATACAAAAAAATAAAAATTCATAAAGGTTTTTAGATCAGTTTTCTTGTACATCCAGAGAAAATTCAGATGTTGACAATTTTTGTCCACATGATGGACACTTTCCATTGTATGGATTCATTACATCTTTTAGAGCTTTTAGCATTTTCATGTTAGCGATCTTTTCTCCACATTTACCACATGTAATTTCTACAGACATCAAAGTGATCATCTTTACAAAATTATTAAGAAATGATTATGATTTTTTTTAATAATTCAAACAAATAATTTTACTGTTTTTCGATGATTATACCACGTTCATCAAAACCCGTGATTTTTGCTCTAGTTCCGACTGGAAGATCTTTAGGAGTTGCTATTTTTGCCATAAAGCCAGAAATTCGTAAATTTGTCTTATCCAGCTGTAAGACAACAAAGGCATATGGTGTGTATTTTTCAAAGCCTGCTGGTGGAACGGTGATTATTGTATATGTGGCTACTGAACCTGTACCCTCCAAAATCTCATCTTGGAATTCCTTGCTACCGCAATTTTGGCAGTAGTAGACATTAGAGAGATGTAGTTGGCTGCACTGTGTGCATTTATGAGTAAGAACTTTGCCTTCTTTTGCCTTTTCAATAAGTTGTTCTTTTACAGACATTTTATACACTTTGGAATATGTGGACAGCACAACTAGCTCCAGTTGCACCAAAGTTATGAGTCAAGCCAATCTTTGCATCTTTAACAGTTCGTGCTCCAGCTCTACCAGTTAGTTGATCAAATACTTCTACTACTTGTCCAACACCTGTAGCTCCAATTGGATGTCCTTTTGATTTAAGACCACCTGAGGGATTAATTGAAATATCTGAATTTAATTTTGTTCTGCCTTCACGAACAGCTTGAACTCCTTTTCCTTTTTCAAAGAATCCTAAATCTTCGGTATCAACAATTTCTGCAATTGTAAAACAATCATGTACTTCTGCAAAATCAATATCTTTTGCAGTTATTCCTGCCATTTTGTAAGCATTTTCAGCTGCAATCTTTGTACTTGGAATTGTAGTCATGTGTTCACGACCTTGTAATGCAGCAGGTGAACCGCCTCTACCAGAACCAATAACTTCAATGTAATTATTACCATTTTCTTTTGCAAATTTTTCAGAACAAAGAATTACAGAACTTGCACCATCAGAGAAAGGACAGCAATCATAAAGTTTTAGTGGACTTGCAACAACTGCTGAATTCATTACATCATCAATTGTGATCTTTTTTTGCAAATGAGCTTTTGGATTTAAAAGTCCATTTTCGTGATTCTTTACTGCGACTCTAGCAAAGTCTTCTTCTGTTGCATTAAATTCTGTCAAGTATGCTCTTGCCATTGATGCAAATAATCCAGGAAATGATGCACCAGCTTGTCCTTCATAGAAAAAATCTGAGCAATATGAAAAGTAAGTTGTTGTCCATTCTGTTCCAGTATGAGTTACTTTTTCAACTCCTGTCACTACAAGACAATCATAAAAACCGGCTGCAACATTTGCAAAGGCTTCTCTAAATGCTACGGAGCCACTTCCACAAGCTGACTCTATTGATAATGATGGTTTATCTGAAATTCCCAAGTTGCTCATCAATACAGGTCCAAGATGTACCTGTTTGTCAGCAACTCCGAAAACGTTTGAAATGTATCCTGCTTTGATATCTTTAGGATCAATTCCTGCACTTTCTATAGCAGCCACAGATGCCTGAGTAGTAATATCGCCTATACTATCGGCTAATTTTCCATATTTTGTACTACCAGCACCAAGAACACAGACCTTTTCCACTAGTATCACTGACCAGATTCCCTATAAAAATTGTTTTAGTAAATTCATTACGAAAAATGCCCTCAAAGAAAATAGAACAAATTGTACAAGTAAAAATAACAAGACATGTTGTAAAAGCTACAAAGTCAAAAATAGACATTTTCAAAAAAGAGATCATACAATATCTGGACACTAATGGATACTTGTCTTGGTCATCAAAAGAGAGAAAATACATGATTCTTGGAACAAATTCTCCAAAAAATGGACTGGTAGAATGTCCAGAATGCAGATTAGGTCAATTGATGGTAATTAGATCTAGAACTACGAGAAAGAGATTCATGGGTTGTTCCAATTTTTACGGGGGGTGTAAGGCATCATCGCCACTTTTACAAAAAGCAAAACTCAGAGCAATAAAGATGTCATGTGATGTATGTAAGTGGCCAATGATAATTTTTCGTTATTCAAGAAAGCAGAAATGGACAAAACAGTGTTCCAATTTTAGTTGTGACAGTAGAAAACCTAAGTCTTCAAAGTAGGATAGATATCTGTTCGTCTATTTTTCAGTAATGGTAGAACTTTACGAATTTGTTTTAGATTTTTTAATTCAATGTTAACATAACCAATTCCTTGTTTCTTTTTCATGTCAAGTAAAATTTTTCCATAAGGATCAACTACAATACTTCTTCCACAGTAAATATTTCCCACTTGATCTGGTGCTATTACATAACAACCATTTTCAATTGCTCTTGTTTTGTTAATTGTTATCCAATGTTCTTCCTTCATGTTACCTTTGACCCATGCTGATGGTGCAATCAAAACTTCAGAACCTGCAGCAGCTAATGATCTTGACATCTCTGGAAATCTTAAATCATAACAAATCATCATTCCTATTTTTCCAATTGAAGTCTTTACAGGTTTTGCAATTTTTGATCCTTGTATCATTTTATCTGATTCTCTAAATCCCAAGGCATCATAAAGATGAATTTTTCTATATGTTGAGATGACTTTACCTGATTTATCAATGACAAACGAAGTGTCATAGACTCGATTTTTTTTTGTGCTTTTTTCATAAAATGAGCCTACAACTTGGATGTGATTTTCTTTAGCTGTTTTTGCAATGGTATTTACAAAGTTTTCGTTAATTGTTTCAGCAAGGTTTGCAAGTTGCTTTGATGTTTGTAATGAATTTGTATAAAACATCATAAATTCTGGAAATGCAACAAGTGTTGCTTTTTTTTCTGCTGCTTTTATAATATAGTTGATAATTTTTTTTAGATTAGTTTCTTTGTCAGTAGAAGCCTTGAATTGTACAACTGCAGCTTTCATAAAATTTGTAATTATTCATGAGAATAAAAGGATAAAGTGGTACAAATGCCAAATGTACCAATTTGTTATTATGTAAATTGGTTGTAATCCATGTAACCGACCATAATGTGTGTATGTCAATCCCTTTGACTGGAGGGGAATTATTTCAGTCTTTCTTTTTAAAAAAAATTAAAGTTGATTTCCTGCTAGAAACCAATTTTCTTTTGGATTATCCTCAAAAACTACAATGACGTGAGTTTCTTTTGTTTTAAGAATCTCTACTGCTGATTTTGTGATTGCTTTTGCATATTCGTCTTTTTGTTGTTGAGTTCTTCCTGGGTACATTGATACTGTAATCAACGGCATGATTAGTTTGAAAAAGTTTCATTGATTTATTCTTTAGACTATTTAGTTATGTCTTGTATTCAATCTTGTTCCATAACTGACATACTCCCATAACCTAAAGGATTAGGGGTTTCACGGTTTCCATCATTTTTAGAATTGCCGTTTTAGAGGTATCAGTGCTCCCCTCATACAAATCACTTTCTTTGTATGACTGACCAGTGCAATTGGATTTTTCCAGGATGTCTGCAAATATCGGATTTCCAATATTAAATGATGCATTTACATCTGCATGATCTGCGTGTCCACATTTGACACATTGAAATTTTTTGTTTATCCGATCCCCTAAAGACCCGCATCTTGAGCATGTCTGACTCGTGTATGCTGGTGCGACATAGGCAATCTCTATTCCATGTTTTTTGGCTTTGTACTCGGTGAATTTCTGTAATTGGTAGTACGACCAAGAGTTTAAGGAATATCTAAATGATTTGGCATATTTTTTGTTTTTTCTAATGCCTGTTAAGTTTTCAAACCTTATTCCACATGATTCGGACGTTGCAATTTCTACTAGTTTTTTTGAAATGTGGTGGTTGATGTTTTTTATGATTCTTGATTCTCTGTTTTTGATTTGTTTTAAGAGAGAGTATTTGTTTTTCTTTTGTAGATTTTTTCTCATGGATTTGTATTTCGTATGTGTGTGAATTGCTGATTTGCCAAGTTTGTATATTTTACCAGTATGTGGAATTGCCACCACTGCTGAATGTCCTGTTGTGTTACAGTCTACTCCGATGAATCTACTGACAGATATTGTTGGTATTTCTGGCAAATCAACACTCAGATATGCAAACTCTGTTCCTATTTCTATTTGTCTAATTTTTTGAAAAGTTGGAATGTACTTGCAGTTAAGGATCAATTTCAGACATGAAATTTCTGCCGTCTTGGAATTTGGATCAAACTTGATTCCTTGTCCTGGAATGGTCAATTTTACGGATGATGTATTTTTAATGTCTATGCGTCTATATTTTCGTAGAATCTGGTTTGCTATTGCCGATGGTAAACCAATATGTTTAACGTCTTTAGATGTGTTAGTTTTTGTTTTAATTGCAAAATCTGCAATCTTTTTTGCCAAGACTAGTTCTCTGGAATAATCCCTGTTGTGTTTTATTATGTAGGTCAGGATCATTTTTGTTCCTCAATGACATAATATGATGTGATATTTACAACGGTATACAAGATGATCGTGTGTTTGATAATTTGATTTCAATTACTTTGTGAAGTTGTTAAGACTCTTAATCATTTTGGGTGATTCATCTCAACCCTGAATGGTGTAGGTTTTCTCACCATATCTTTGTAAATTCAGAACTATGTGTTTTCTTGTATAGATAACCCGTAGCAAGTCCTACTACAAATCCACCAATATGAGCAAGATATGCAACGCCGCCTCCTGCAATACCAAATCCTCCTATGAAAAATGGGAGTAAATTTTGGAAGACAAGCCAAAATGGCAAGAACCATCTTGCTTGAATGTGCATCATTCTCATAAAAAACCCCATCATCATAGCAGTTTGAATTTTAGCTCTTGGAAAAATTACAAGATATGCACCAAGTATTCCAGATATTGCACCAGATGCACCTACTGCAGGAATTACACTAGAAGGATCACCAAGGATATGGATCAAGCCTGCGCTTATTCCCCACATTAGATAGATTGCAAGGTATTTTATTTTACCAAACTTTAGTTCAATGTTATCACCAAATATCCACAAAAACAACATGTTACCACCAAGATGCATGGCACCGCCATGCAAGAAAACAGAACTTAGAAGAGAGATGTATGTGGCATCAGGACATGCAACTTGTAGTGGACCTTCACCAAAATCTATGTTAGATACGGTTCCGCCTGTAACACAATTTGGTACTGCACCCCAATTATAAAATAAATTATACGCGTTGTTATTTGTAAATTCTATGAATTGTCCTGTATATGCAATTTCTATAAGAAATACAAGAGCATTAATTGCAATTAGTGCATAAGTTACTATCGGTTTGTATCCTGGAGGATGTGGATTTTCATCTCGTAGTGGAAACATAAGATATTAAGCTTGATTAAAATTTGTATAATAAGATTATTTCGAAGAACATTAGTTAGAAGACTAAAATCTAACGAACATCTTAGTTTTTGCAGTTAATCCAACAATGCTTATGATTGCAATTCCAAGTATCATCATTGCAATTCCTCCAAATTCAGGAATTACTCTTGTACCAATAATAGTAACTTTGGATGTACTATCAGGAACTGTTAATTGAATAGTAAAGAACTCTTCATTTGAAGAAATTATTTCATACTCTGTTAATTTTTCTGGCGAAGCTGTAACCATGACTAGAAAATTATTATTTGTTGCATCTACCAGTTCTCTTGGAATACGCAAAGTGAATTTGTCTTCTAGTACATTATCAAGATAAATTGACAGTGAATTTTCCTCTTCGTTTATTGTAATTTTTGTAATTTGTCCATTAAGGTTATATGTTATAGGAAATGTAATATCATGAATATCTGCAAGTATTCTTTTACTGGAAAAATCATTACCAAAATTATATCCATAGTCTGATGAGGAATCCATAACAGTTAATGTTGCAGACAGTTCCTTTGCAGAATCATCATTGATTAGAATTCCAGTTGGTTCTGGTGTATAACCAACACATTCTGTTCCATAACATGTACCGGGAGTTGTATCTAGTAATTTAGGTTGAGTATCTATTACATGTTCATCATGTGAAATAATGCCATCTTCGTTAATGGTTTTATCAACTACATGTTTATCATGTGAAACTGTACCATCTTCGTTAAAGTGAGAATTTGGACACATATCACCATTTGTGATTGTTCCTCTTATTACATCAGAATTTAATTTGATAGGATTTGTACTAGATAAAATATCTACAAGATGAATATCAGAATTTTCGTATTGATCTCCTAGATAAAGATTGATTCCAACTACAGTTGGGAGATTTTTTCCTGAAATAGTGTATTGCAGTTCATTGTAATTAGTAGATTCAAAGCTAGCAATTGCAGTGGCTTTTGATGTTGCCCATAGAATTGAATCTGTTTGACTAAGAATTTCATTGCTTGGTTTTGCCAGTGTGGTAAAGATTTTACTGCCAGGTACATAATGAAGTTCTCCTCTTACCTCACCTGGAGTGTAAAAATCTCCTGGACCAGTGTTTGTGGTTATGTCTCCGTCTGAATTTGTATGAATTTGTAGATAGACCTGTTTGTTGTGTATGTCTTGAATTAATCCATTAACTGTACAATCAGATATTGTATGACTATTATGTCCAACAGTGTCTCCGCTGACATGATTATGACTGGAACTACCAGAATTATGATTATGTCCGATTTCTGTATTTCCCGTTGACACCAAATATGATGAAAAGTGGTCTACATCAACTGAATAGGTACAAGTGTTAGAGCCGGTAGACGTAGAGATGATATTTGATTTAACTGTATGCCAACTTCCACTATGTTCAAGACTCAAAGTCACACCAGTTGGACATGCAGAACCAACTTTTGGAAGTAAGAATGTTATGGTTGGCTTATTGTTAGGATCATATACAGTAGAATCAGTAAAATTAATATCTCCAGAGGACTGAACGTCCAAGAATAATCCAACAAACCCAGATGCCAATATGGGTTTTCCTGTTGGGATTTCAGTTTCAGTACGAACACTTACTGCAACATTTGTTCCCTGAGTGTTCAATGGAAGCTCAATAGCTTGAAAAAGAGAATAAGTCCCTCCTTGGTTCACATTATCACCCCTAATCATAATTTGAGAGCCGGCAGCCACCGTATCCATTACCGGTGTTGTCATGATTTTACCAGATCCGTTAGTGAAAGGCGTTACAAAAATCGGTGGCATGAACGCGTTATTGCCTGAAGTATCAGCGGGTGGTGAATATGTTGGAATTCCAAGTGTGTTAATTAATGTGGTAGTTGTAACGTTTGACGCAAATCCCATTGTAAATACAATTGGATCAGGTGGAGTTGCAACAAGTTTCTGAGATTGGGTGACTATTTTAGCTGGAGGAAGATCATTTGCATTTAACATTGTCTTGCCACCAATTTTTGCACCACCAATGTTTGTCAGTTTGTCAAACTGTGTATCACTGATGTTAGGAGGCTCCATGGTAGTCACAACAGTGGTTGTATAGTTGAGAAATGTTTGTGTGACATATGCAAAGCCAGTAGTTCCAAGTATTTCATCAGATGCTTCAGGATATGCCAAGCCAAACCCGGAAGAGCCCTTAATTTGCATAATACTATATGTACCGTTATTAACATCAATTAACTCAATTATGCCATTTGTTGGATCTTTGTCAAATTCTCCACCATCACTTACCACAAAATTAAACCAAGTTGTAAGATCAAGATAGTCTGTTGCATTTGTAGTATGAGCATATGGATTAGGAGTAATTAGAAACGTGGCATTTCCTGCCAAAAATGGATTATCATTTGTTTGGAAATTAAAAATTGTTAAAACTTGAGTGCTGGTATTATTTACACATCCAAAACAATTTTGTATTGTTGTTTCTGCATTTGCATTTAACGTTAGATGATCATATCCATAAATTAAAGCTAAACTTAACATTGAAAATAAAACTAGATTCTGTAAATTAGAGATATACTTTTCTTTCAATATTAAAAAAAATATTCTGAACTGATAAAGTTTCTAGTAGAACTGTAAAACAATAATTTGAATTAAAGAATCAAAGCTTACGCTAGAAAAAATTAAAAAAATTAGAAAATTGATCTAATGGCCGTGTGATGTATCAGTTTCTATGTTTGGATTAGTCAATCCTGTTGGTGGGAATGTCGGTGTTGTCAAGTATGGTGATCCTGGAGCATAACTACTTGCAAATCCACCTGGACCATAATGGTTTGGCGGATTAATATCACCTAGAACTTGTAGCAGTGTAAATGACATTACATTAGCAGTTCTAAAAACAACATTCTTTGTACCTTGGTTTAAAAGACCAATGTCAGTAATTCTCGGTGCACCTGCATTTCCTACATGAGTTAGATCTACTGCTGGAATGTGCGAATGATATACACAAGTATTTCCAGGACTAGATGCATGTGGAATATAGTTTAGTTGTGCAGGTGCAACCCAAGTTCTCTCTGCCAGCTCATCAACATGACCTGCTACCGGAGTAACAAGAGGTTTTCCATCTCCATCACAGGGAATTCTGACTAAGAGATGTCCTGAGACATAGTTTGGACTATAGTCAGCTAATGGAAAATAATCACCAGGTCGCATAACTTGACCTGCCAATGGAACTGTTACAGCTGTTGGTAAAGTTCCTGCAGCTGCACCTTGCTCAAATCCATGACTTCCTATTGCCATGTTAAATGAAAATCCTGCTGAGGCTATTCCGCCAGCAATGATTGCAAGGTATAATATCTTGTTATCGAGTTTCTTCATATGAGAAAATCAGATAATTTTTGTTTATAATATTTCTAGTAGAAATACAAAACAACTTTTTTTGTTCTACCAATTTTATTTAATAGTTGAAAAAAAATTTCTAATTAATAATGACAAACAAAAACAGCTCGGTACTGTTAATAGTATTACTAGTAATCGGTGTATCTTTTCTTGTTACATCTGTTCCTAGTGCATTAGCACATTTGAGCTTTGATATCAAACCTGGTGCAAATGTGAACCAAACAATTAGAGTGACCTTTGGTGAAACTGCAGAACCAGTGTTTACAGATGAATATGGTAATCTTGAGCTAACACTAACTCATAGACTAAGTAATCTTAGGGTTGGTGGTGCTCATCTGAGTCAGACTAGTCCCACAACACAAAAGATGTTTGTAGATGCATACTTCTATCCATCCAGTGCATTGGTAACTGGTGGTGTTCCATCAATTAGCGGTGGAGTTCCAGCAATGACGGGATGTACTGGGGGAACACAAGAACCATTTAATTGCATACCAGGAATTGGATGGATCGATAGTAGAACTGCAATGAATTTATCTCCAATTAGTGTAAATGAAGGTGGGACTGCAGGTCAATATAGACAGGCAACCAGACAATTATACACAGAGCAGGGAAAAACACTCTACCATGTCTATGGTGAATTGAACTATTACAACGACACTGGTATAGGTCCAATACCAATCAATGTTTGGGTAGATGGTAATCAAGTCAAAAAAGCTTCATGGTGTGAAGGACTTGCAGGTAACAAGACAAGTTGTATTTCAGGAGATACATCATACAACAAGACTGCACAAGGAGTAACCCTAAGCGGTTTTGGACAAAATAACATGACTGGTGATTATTGGCCTGGCTCAGCAGCAGGAGTTACAGAAAATACACATCCAACTAACATCAGAAAAGCAATTGGTTCTATACGAGATAATACCTTTGACATTTGGAATGTTCTTGAAGAGATAACTGATGCATTTAGGACAGTGACAGGATTTGGTACTGATTCACCTGTAGCTGATTATGTACCAAGAAACAGCACCAATAGTGGGGCACCTAGCTCATATACATTCCCTTAGGGGAAATTCACTTCTTTTTCTTTATTTTTTGATAGTTCTACCAGTTTCTTTAAATTTCTAAAATTAAACACTATTGTTAGTTGTCACTTACATCCTTTATTGAACATAAAAGTAACATATTTGCTGCAAGCATACTTGCAGTAATTGGCATATTGTTTTTACCAATTATTGTGCCAAATATTTTCCATGGTTTACACACAGCACATATTTTCTTGCATATTGCAGGCATATCGCTTGCAATATTTCTTACAATATCAGCAACATATGCATATGTCAAAATCAGGACAAAAAAACTAGCAATTACAATAATTGCCTTTTCGTTATTTGTAGTATCAGAAATAATCACAATAATTAATGTGACTTGGCCATACACATTCTATCTTGGCGACATTACTATGGAGCAAATTAGTCATATGCTTATTATAGGAATGTTAGGCGTATTATCAATAGGAGTATTCAGGAGAGATTAGAATGGAAACAAAAGTAGAACAGATTCTTCAAATCGTAAGTAAAAATCCAGGTATAAGCTACTCTGAGATATTAAGAGAGACGGGATTTGCACATGGAGTTCTCAGTCATCATCTGTCAAAAATTGAAAAGTCTGGCAAAATACAAATACAGAGAACACCACGAGTTGCACGAGTTTATCTTTCTGGAATACAAGAACAAGAAGCAC
>CALKVM010000016.1:0-27522 GCA_938049695.1 uncultured Candidatus Nitrosoarchaeum sp.
CGCCCCATAGGGCCTGGGTCCGTGTCTCAGTACCCATCTCCGGGCTACTCCTCTCAGAGCCCGTACCTGTAATAGTCTTGGTGGGCCATTACCTCACCAACAAACTGATAGGCCGCAGTCCCATCCTATGGCGATAAATCATTTGAAACATAAACCATTCCAGGCATAATGTTCTATCGGGCATTATTCTCAGTTTCCCGAGGTTATTCCCGTCCATAGGGTAGATTGACTACGCGTTACTGAGCCGTCTGCCTTGTATTGCTACAATGACTCGCATGGCTTAGTATCAATCCGATAGCAGTCAGGTCCGGCAGGATCAACCGGATTCTGTTTTTTACTTGATTATTGAAGTACACATTGTACTATATTGGAATTGACGGATGCACATAATCTTCACATTTCAGATTTGATCAGTTGATCAGATCCTCATTTTGTATGCGTAAATGGAGGCCTATGAATCACAAAATGGTACAATACCATATTTTCATCACAAGCGCCGCCTATTGCTTTACGTATGCAGAAGATCAAAATTTTCAAATACATATAAACCATGGCTAAAATCTGCGATCATCGATTAAATAATCATTCAATTTTAGAGTAAATAGAAAAACAAATGAGTATTATTTCAGATTACAAAAAAAAGACAAAAAAATCTGCAAAGTTATTTTCATCATCATCTAAATTTCATGTAAATGGTGTAAGTCATAACATACGATTTTTTGAACCATATCCATTTGTTGTAAAATCATCATCAGAAAAAAATTTAGTCGATGTGGATGACAACAAGTATACAGATTACTGGATGGGTCATTGGAGTTTGATTTTAGGGCATGGTCCAAAACAAGTCAAAGATTCACTGAAAAAACAAATTGAGAAGAGTTGGATGTATGGCACAGTAAATGAGCAAACTATCAAATTATCTGAATTAATTTCAAAAGCAGTTCCAGTAGCTGAAAAGATCCGTTATGTCACATCAGGCACTGAAGCTACAATGTATGCAGTAAGACTTGCACGCTCTGTAACTGGTAAAAAAATTATTGCAAAGATAGATGGGGGATGGCACGGATACACATCGGATTTACTAAAGAGTGTAACATGGCCATTTACAGAATCAGAAAGTAGTGGCATTGTAAATGAAGAAAAAATAATTTCAATACCGTTTAACGATTTAGAAAAATCACTAGAGATTCTCAAAAAAGTTTCAAGGGATTTGGCAGGAATAATAGTAGAACCAGTATTAGGTGGTGGTGGATGCATCCCAGCAACACCAGGATATCTTAAAGGAATACAAGAGTTTGCTCACAAAAATAAATCACTATTCATACTAGATGAAATTGTAACAGGGTTTAGATTCAGATTTGGATGCTTGTATCCCACCATGAAACTTGACCCAGATATTGTCACACTGGGAAAAATTGTTGGTGGAGGAATGCCAATTGGTGTAATGTGTGGCAAAAAAGAAATAATGAAGCATGCAGATACTACAGGAAAGAAAAAATCAGAGAGATCATACATTGGAGGCGGCACATTTTCTGCAAACCCCATGTCAATGACTTCAGGATTTTCAACATTGACAGAGTTAAAAAATTCAAAAAACATTATTTATCCAAAGATCAACGGATTGGGAAAATTTGCAAGAGACGGACTAGGCAAGGTGTTTGGAGACAAGGTAGTCATCACAGGTCAAGGCTCATTATTTATGACACATTTTGTAAAAGACGGAATCACAGAGATTGTAAATTCTGCCCAAGCTGCAAAGTGCGATAGCGTTTCACTTTACAAATATCACTTTAAGATGATTGCACAAGATGGGATATTTTTTTTACCTGGAAAACTAGGTGCTATATCTAATGCACACACCAAAGACGACATAAAAAAGATGATTGCAGCATCTGAGAATTTCCAGCAATAAAATAATTTTCAGATGGGGTTTACCGAAAATACAACACATGCAATTCAAGGTCATAAACTAAACTTTCATTACCCATAACATTTTGTAACTAACCATGGGCTTGTTTGGTTCAAAAGAAGACTCTGAAGACTTGATGTATCATGCAATGTCCCTAATGGAAAAAAATCAACCCAAAGCGGCAATTGTATTATTTAGCAAGGTGTTAAAACAGGATTCAAAAAACACATCGGCGTTATACAATAAAGGACTGGCACTAAATCAAATCAAAAAATACAGTGATGCAATAACGTGCTTTGATTTATTATTACAGATAAACTCCAAGGATGCAGCTGTAATTAACAATATTGGAATTGCAATGGCAGAAATGGAAAACATTCAAGGTGCATCAGAGTGCTACGATAAGGCAATTAAGGCAGATCCAAAATATGGACCGTCGTATTTTAACAAAGGTGTTTTGCTGGATAAATTACAAGAGCATGAGGAGGCACTTAATTTCTTGGATAAAGCAATAGCCATAGAACCCAGAAAACCAAATGCACAGTTTTACAAAGGGATCATTTTGGGGAAATTAAAAAGACATGAGGAATCACTAAATTGTTTTGAAAATGTTCACAAAAGACATCCCAGTCACATGGATGCATTGTTTCACGTAGGAATAGAATTGGCGGAATTGGGAAATCATAAAAAAGCAATAGAAATTTTTGATCAGATAATTACAAAGCGCAAAGACAATGTAAACATCATCTATGCAAAATCAAGAAGCAAATCAGCGTTGGGGGAATTTCCAGAATCACTAGAGTTGTTAAAAAAAGCAGTCAGTTTGAACCCAAAAACAATTAGGGCATGGGCCAAAGAAGAGAAGGTATTTGAAAGATTGCACAGCAACGAGCAATTCAGGAAACTAGTAAAACTCTAGAGATTTGCAATCAAGGTAAATTTGGAAAAGAATAATACGATAGATAAAATTTTACAAAGTAATACAATGGAAAAATCAAATATCTATGCCCCAGGAGATAAAAGAATGATCAATCCAGATTGGTTTACAAACAAAGTCCACATGAAAGATATTTCATCTAAAATAAAATCAAAAGAACAGGACATCTATCATGTTTACTTTGAAAACGGTGCAAAAACAAAAATGCATTTGCATAATGGCAATCAAATTCTTATAGTTACCAAAGGAACTGGGAGTCTTGAAACATTTAGAAAATATGGCACAAATAAGACAAATTTCAAAATAAAAAAGACTGAGAAAATTAGCCTCAAAGAAGGAGATATTGTATACATTTCACCTAACACACTGCATACACATGGTTCATCAAACAAAAAGACATTCTCACATATTGCAATCAATATTTTACCGTCTAAAAATTCTAAATACAAAACAACATGGTACGAGTCAGACTTTAAGACAACTGTCACAAAAAAAATAATTTAAGATGTCAGTTAGAAAAAATTCTGAAATAGAAACAATTCCAGGAAACGAAGGAACAAAGATAAAACAATACTTTCACCCACATAATACACTAAATGGAATTAGTTACAGTCTAGCGCAATTTACATTAGAGATAGGAAAAAAATCCATACTACACAAGATAAAATCATCAGAGATTTATTATATATTAGAAGGGGATGCAGTTTTGAGAGTCAATAAAGAATCACATCAATTAAAAAAAGATGATTCGTTTTACGTTCCACCAATGTCAGAGCAATGCATAGAAAATACAGGTTTGATAAATCTGCGATTTTTGTGCATAGTGGAACCGGCATGGAAACCAGAAGATGAGATTATTTTAGAATAAACCAATAACCACTACAAATCTTATGTAATTGTTTTTAACATATGATAAATTTCTAGCATTAGTGAATACATATCAAGCCCTCAAAGCATTGAATGTAAAACCAGATTCATCATGGGATGAGATAAAAATAGCATATAGAAAATTAGCCCTAGAGTTTCATCCTGATAAAAACACTAGTGAGAAAGAAGGTTATGAATTCAAAAAAATCACAGAAGCATACAACCACTTGAAAAAAAATTTCAATCAAAACACAGATGAGTCAAAACAAAAATTCACAGAGACTAGTAACAAAACAAATTTTGAGAGAAAATCTCAATGGGGTGCACCGCCAGGAGGAAAGATGCCAGAAGAAGACTGGAGTAAATATACACGTGAGTTTGAAGAGGGGGATCCCGCTTTTTGGAAAGAATATGAAAAAAGATTTTGGGAAGAGTACAATGCACGCATACGTTCAGATGGAAAACATGGAGAGTATGAAAAAGCAAAAGAGCCTGAAACCCAACCCAATCTCTTTGTAGATGTAGACAAGAGTCGGTGTATAGGATGTTGTAGTTGCGAAATAATTGCACCAGATGTTTTTTTGGTCAACAGGAATTCAAAGACCAATCCAAAATCATCAGTCATAAATCCAAAAGGTGCAGGAATAAATAAAATAATGAATGCTGCTGAAACTTGTCCCACTAAAGCAATAATTGTAGAAAATATAGATACAAAAGAGAGATTGTATCCTTATTGATGATTATTTTAATTTATGATAAATTTCTTCAATCTCTGAATCAGAAAATTTCACAGCATTAAACATGCTATGAATTGCACCTGCAGAATCACCAATAGTGCGAGGAACTAGATGTACATGAACATGTGGAATTTCTTGTCCTGCTTCTTTTCCATTGTGAATTGCAACAAGTGTGGCACCAGTTAGCTTGTCTATTTTTGATAGAACTTGGTGAACAAGTGAAAACAAGTCAGAGTTTTCTTCATCACTCATGTCTTGAATTTTTACATGATGATTTTTTGGAATTACCAGAGTATGACCTTTGGCTAGTGGAAACGCATCTAAAAATGCCATAGAATGTAGAGTTTCTTTAATGATTTTGGTTGGAATTTGACCAGAGACTATTTTGCAAAAGATACAATCCATATCATTTTAAGATATAATCAAAATATTAACTACTACGATCCAAGTATCATGGTCCAGTCTACCTACGCAAAAACATTTTTACAAATTAAATTCCAAAATTGAGAGACTACAATATCACTGAAAATGTGCCTCCAAAAATAGAGTATATGTTCAGACTAACTTCACAATTACCAGGTGCCACCTGAGCCAGAATTTGGATCAAGTTTCTTTTCAGGTATATTTCCATGCGCCTTTTTTGTGTGTCTTTTGAGGCGTTCCGGATCATGTAATTCCAAACCACATACATTACATTTAGTTTCATTATCTTTGTCTTTATTTCGTTTGAATAGACCCATGATTTAGTAAGTTTTTGAAATACATTAAAAGGTATACAAAATATCAAGTTTAAGATATTATTCGGTATAGCATTACAGCAAATTAATCCAAATACCAACACAGTACAATAAATTCATGTTCTAAAAACAATCGAAAAATATTTCAAGATTAACGAAAAATCATAACATTTTAAAATTTCATTTGGGATAAGAGATGTTTAGAAAATAGTGAATATAGTAATTTATTTTATTATAACGATTAATGTGGGTTACTAGCTACCAGATGTTTTTGGTGGTTGAGGTTCACTTGGAGGGGATATTTCTTTTTCAGATAGTTTTTCCTTTATTTTCTCTTCTTTTTCAGTCATTTTTTCATACATCTTTGCTTCTTTTTCAACCATCTTTGCTTTCATCTTTGCTTCTTTCTCAGCCATCTTTGCTTTCAACTTTGCATCTTTTTCATACATCTTTGCCTTAGTCTCTTCTGCTTTTTCAGCCATCTTTGCCTTGTTCTGTTCTGCTTTATCAGTCATTTTCAACTTCATTTGTTCTTCTTTTTCAGCCATCTTTGCTTTCATATTTTTTTCTTTTTCAGCCATTTTTGCTTTCATCTTTGCATCTTTTTCAGCCATTTTTGCTTTAAGATTAATTTCTCTTTCAGCCATCTTTGCTTTCAGAGCTTTTTCTTTGTCAGTCATCTTTGCTTCTTTTTCAGCCATTTTTGCTTTCATCTTTGCTTCTTGTTCAGACATTTTTGCTTTCATCTTTGCTTCTTGTTCAGACATCTTTACATCAATCTGTTCTACTTTTTCAGACACTGTTGAATTTGTCATTGCTGTGTTTGATTCTGTTGAATTTTGACTTTGTTCTGCTTGAACAAGTGAAGTGGTAGGTGCCATAATTACCATAACTGTTAACATCAGTATTCCTATGGATAATTTTTGCATATTTTGTTCCTCGTTCATAGATATTTAATATTTGTGTATTATTCATCACAAACAAATTATGATGATATTTTTGGACGTTTAAAATACATTATAAAGGATATACGGGTTTTGAAAATATGATAAATCTAAAAAATATTACTGTATTAGGCTCAGGAATAATGGGACATGGTATTGCACAGGTTTCAGCTACTGCAGGATACAATGTAATTCTCAGAGATATTGAGCATGGATTTTTAGATAAAGCCATGGAGAAAATAAAGTGGAGTTTAGATAAATTAGCAACTAAAGGAAAAATATCACAGCAAGAAGCAGACGCAATTTATTCAAGAATCACACCAATAGTAAATCTCGCAGAGGCAGTAAAGAATGCACAACTTGTAATTGAAGTTGTACCAGAAATTATGGAGTTAAAGAAAAAAGTCTATGCAGAATTAGATGCAGTTGCAGGTAAAGATGTCATTTTTGCATCAAATACAAGCACCCTGCCAATTACAGAGATTGCAAATACAATATCACGTCCAGAAAAATTTATTGGAATTCATTTTTTTAATCCACCACAGCTAATGAAGTTAGTAGAAGTGATTCCTGGAGAGAAAACGTCCCAGGAGGTAATTGATTTGACTCAAGAGTATGTAAAATCTGTAAAAAAAGAATCTGTCCTATGCAGAAGAGACGTTCCAGGATTTATCATTAATAGATTATTCATTCCAATGGTTCATGAAGCATGTTACGTGATGGATAGAACAGGTGCAACAATGACTGAAATTGATTCTGCTGTGAAATTCAAACTCGGTTTTCCAATGGGAATTTTTGAGTTGGCAGATTTTACAGGAATGGATGTAATACACAAAGCAACGATAGAGATGCATTTACGAGATAAAAAAGTAATTTTGCCACATCCAATAATTGAAAAGATGTTTGATGCAAAAAAACTTGGTCAAAAATCAGGTGAGGGATTTTACAAATATTCAGATGAAAAATATGAACGAGTTCCATTATCAGAAGAGTTGGCAGATAAATGTAATCCAATCCAACTTGTTGCAAATATTTTAAACAATGCAGCTTGGCTTGTTACAAATAAAGCCAGTGACATTGCAGAAATTGAAAAAGCCGCACAGTTAGGTCTTGGATTAAAAAAACCGTTATTTGAGACAGCAAAAGAGATAGGAATCAAAAATATCATAAATGAATTAAAACAACTGGCTTCAGAACATGGTAAATTTTACGAGCCAGATCCACTGTTAGTTTCTATGCAGTAATTAATTCAAGAATTTTCTTTACAGCGTCTTTTGGAGAATCAACACCAATAATTTTGACATTTTTTCTATGATCCACATATCCGTCGATAAATCTATCAGCTGCCCCACCAGTATTTCTAATTGCAACTATAGGTTTTTTGTTCATATATGAGGCACATATTTCAGATAGAGTTCCAGACCCACCACCAACTATGATAACACCATCAGCAGATAGAGCAGTTAGAAAATCCCTTGTCATTCCCATTCCGCTTGGAATTACAATATCACAAAATTCATTTGCAAATGAGGCGTCATCCTGAGGAATAATTCCAACAGTTAATCCATTTGCATCATGTGCTCCATGAGATGCTGCTTTCATTACACCCCCCAATCCACCAGTGATAAGAACACAGTTAGACTTGGCTACTTCGTAACCGATCTCATATGCAATTTTTTCATGGTCTGGAGTGCAACCACTATCATTATGCCCAATTATCAGAATCTGGACTTTCTTTGTCAATAGTATAGGGAGTAATTTAGCCATCTAATATCTTTCCTAACGCAAAGGATATTAGATAATAAAATACAATATCAATATGGAAAATCGTTCAATGCCAGTTTGTTTTACAGAAAAACAATACAAAATGATCGAGGAATTTGCCAAGAGAAACGGCATGCTCAATGCAAGTCAAGCTCTTGAAAAAATCTTAAACAGTTAGACGTTTTTTATCAGTTTTTATTTTATTTTTCATAGATTAAAAATTTGATTTTTTGATCATCTAGAATTTATAAAAAATAACAGATTTCAATCACACAGTATGTATGAAATGGATTATCATTTTGTTTATTTATGACTCTACATTAGGGTCTTTATGAAGACTGCCAATAAAAAAACAGTTATCGATAAATTGAAAAAAGCCAGGACAGAAAAGAAAACAGATATAGAGTTTCCACCTTCAAAGGGAATTCAAAAACAACCAGAACTTGCTAAAAAAACTAACAAGAGAAAATCACATAAAGCAATTAAGTAATTTAAGATAATCCAATTTCAACACTAGAAATAAAAAACAGGATTGAATTTAACAGATTTGTAATATTACTCGTAAATATCACACTTGAATTGGTGCAAGAAAATGCAATAGCAATACAGCGATGCTAAAATATGCAACAATTGTTGTAATATCACTAATAATAGTTGCAATGGGTCCAGTAGCTGTTGCAGGGTCTATTCCAACTTTTTCAAAAATAATTGAAATATATGTAGAAAAAAATGTTTGAAATATCATACTTAGAAAAATGGATGAACCAATTACAATTCCAAGATCAAGTTTTCCCCAACCAAAAAACACAGCTACAAATAGAGATATTGCAAAAATAAATCCTAAAAAAGACCCAATTTTTATTTCTCTAAACAGATAACGTCGTAAAGAAAAATTTGGCTCAAGTGCAATCATCCTGATGACCAACGTTTGAGATTGGGTTCCTATAGCATCACTAAGATAAACAATGACAGGAATAAACGAAGCAAGGACAATGTATTCGTTGAGAAATGATTCAAAGTTAGAAATAATTGCAGCTGCCACCAATCCACCAAGAAGTCCAATAAACAAAGAAGGTAAACGTGCCCTAACTAATCTAGAGACAGGTGTTTCAAGGGATTCGATCTCTTTAATTTTATGATGAATGCCACCAGATCTCAAAATATCTTCTCTTACTTTATGATGAAATATGGAAAGAATTGCTTTGTGTGGAATTACACCAAGCAAATGTTTTTCCTTGTCCACTACGGGTATAGACCAAAAACCATGTTTTAGAGCAAGATGAACTACATTTTCGGGATGATCATCTTCTCTAATATAGATGATATTTTTTATCATTAATTTTTCAGATATAGATTCGTTATTTGCTTGCAGTATTTCCTTCAGGGATATTACACCTACTAGTTTTTGTGCATGATCTACCACATACACATATCCAATAATTTCAAACTGTCTAGCTTTTTTGGCCAAAATTTCTTTTATGTGACCAACATTATTTTCTGGATTAACAGTTAGAATCTCTTTTATTATATGGTCCTTTATCTTTTCTAGATTGTTTTTCAAGATATAGGATCATGTTTTTTATCAGGCTAATAACAATAGAGTTAATTTTTAAATTTGGCAATAAAATTAGCTGGAAATAGCCTAAAAATCAATCTAGGACAATATCACTCACATAATTGACAAAAAAGATTTGAATTTGTTTTTCTGATTTTGTATTGACTTAAATTATTTCAATTATAACATGACATATGGGATTATTTAGTAAAAAGCCAACATATTGTACCGTTTGTAACAAAGAACTCACACACAAACACAAACCCAAGAAAGAATGGAATATCAAAGGAATGCTTTGTGGAGATTGTCATTTTGATAAATCAAAGGAATACTATGAGGGAAAAGTGAAACAACCATGTGTATCATGTGGAACAATAAAGATCATCTCAGAGCTATGGGAGCCAAGATGGCAATGGGATATGGAAGGTTTGGTATGCAAAGATTGTTTTGATAAAAAAGAAGAGTCATTTGATATAAAGAAAAAATTTTGTGCATTGTGTGCAACAGAGATGGGATTTATCAGACATAATCCAAAAAGTAAATGGATGATAGAAGGTCAACTCTGCAGAAAATGTTGGGATAAAAAGAAAGCAGAGTTGGGGTAAGTGGGATTTTTTAAAAAATTTACGTGTGATGTTTGTACTAGTAAATTTTCACATCAAGAGGAACTGATGAATCACAAGCAAATCGTACATGGAAAAGATCTACAGTATGATTGCAAAGAGTGTAAGAGATATTTTTTAAACATGGAAGATATGAGAACACATTTGCAGAGAGAGCACAGTTACAAAAAAGACAGATAACTAAATTGCCTTGACTGTTCTAACTATATGTGGTCTTGCCTTGGTAAATACTCTAAATCCACAAATACATTTGATTTCAGGTAGTCTTGATAATTCTGTATTTGTAACATTAGTTGCACATCTCAAGCAAGAGTAAATTACTTCAAATTTTTCGCTAGTTTCCTCAACACTGTCAATTTCATTGTCTTCAACCATATTTATCATCAAAATTTCTATAATTTAAGGATACCAGATATTATGTTAGGGATAATTCAATGTAAACATCATCAGGAATCTTTAGTCTCATTAATTGTCTGATGGCTTTATCATCTGCACTAATGTTGATTATTCTTCTATGCATCTTCATCTCCCATTTTTCATATGTTTCAGTTCCACTGCCACATGGAGATTTTCTTGTTGCAATATGTAATTTCTTAACAGGGAGTGGAGTTGGTCCTTTAACTTTCACACCGGTTTTTTTACCAATACCCATAATCTCACCACATACACCTTCGAGTTTAATAAGACTGATGCTAGTTAGTTTGACACGAGCAGTTTGAGTCATCTCAACTCAACCTATGGTTTGAACTCTTCAGTAATTTCCTTAACAATTCCGGCTGCAATAGTTGCACCCATATCTCTGAGTGCAAATCTACCCATTTCAGGGAATTCTGAGAAAGTTTCTATGCAAGTTGGTCTTACAGGTCTGATTTTGACAATTGCTGCATCACCTACTTTGAGGAACTTTGGATTCTCTTCTTCAACTGCACCAGTAGCTGGATTAATTCTTTGGAGGAATTCAGTCACAGTTGCTGCAACTTGTGCAGTGTGACAGTGCATGACTGGAGTATAACCAGGTGCAATAGCTGTTGGATGATGAATAACTATAATTTGTGCTTTGAATTCTTTGGCAACCTTTGGTGGTGCATCTGGAGTTCCAAGTACATCGCCTCTTTTGATATCTTTCTTTTCAATACCTCTAAGGTTGAATCCAATGTTATCACCTGCTTCAGCAGTAGGCATTTCGGTGTGATGAGTTTCAATTGATTTGATTTCACCTAGAGCACCAGAAGGCATTACAATAATTTTTTGTCCTGCTTTCATGACTCCGGTTTCAACTCTACCTACAGGTACAGTACCTACACCAGTAATAGTGTAAACGTCTTGAATTGGAACACGTAATGGTTTACCAATTGGTTTTTCAGCTACTGTAAAGTCATCAAATGCTTGTAGTAGTGTCTTTCCAGTATACCATGCCATGTTTTCAGATTTTTTAACCAAATTATCGCCTTTCCATCCAGAAATTGGAATGAATGGTACATTTTCTAATTTATAACCTACAGATCTTACTAGTTTTTCGCCTTTTTCTTTTGCTGCTTTGTATGCTGCCTCTTTGTATTCAACAGCATCCATTTTGTTAATTGCAACAATGATTTGACCCACACCTAGTGTTTTTAGCAAAAATGCGTGTTCTCTTGCTTGACCACCTGCAGCAATTGCAGTGTCAGTTTCGCCTTCTTTTGCTGAAAGTACCAAAATAGCTGCATCTGCTTCAGAAGCACCAGTAATCATGTTTTTGATAAAGTCTCGGTGACCAGGAGCATCAATTAATGTAAAAAAGTATTTTGCTGACTCGAATTTTTGGAAAGCAAGGTCAATTGTAATACCTCTTTCTCTTTCATCTTTAATATTATCCATAACCCACGCATACTTGAAAGTATCACCTTTTCCAGTCTTTTCTGATTCGGCTCCATGTGCTGCAATAGTTCTTTCATCTACAACACCCAAGTCCATTAAGAAGTGACCCATTGTTGTTGATTTACCATTATCAATGTGCCCTGTAACAATCAGGTTCAAGTGTGGTTTAACTGCCATATCAAATCGGTATTCGAGGGGATTTATTACTGTTATGAATTTTTTAAAAAAATCTAAAATATTTTTAATAATTTTTCGATCAAAAAAATTTGAAAAATTACACATAAATCAAAGTGGAAATTAGAGAAATCATGAAAATTACAGTTTCAGTTATCAAAGCAGATGTAGGTGGAATTGGCGGACATACAAGACCCAGTGATGCATTGATAGAAGCAGTTAGAAAGACGGTCAAAAATGCGGGCGATTTACTAATTGATCATTATATCGGATATTGTGGTGATGATGTACACATTGTCATGTCACATACACATGGAATGGATAACGATAAAATTCACAAATTAGCATGGGATGCATTTATGGCAGGAACACAAGTTGCAAAACAAGAGGGACTTTACGGAGCAGGACAAGATCTTCTAAAGGATTCTTTTTCAGGAAATGTAAAAGGAATGGGACCAGGTGTTGCAGAAATGGAATTTGAAGAAAGAGAAAACGAAGCATTCACAGTTATTGCTGCAGATAAAACAGAACCAGGTGCATTTAACTATCCAATTTACAGAATGTTTGTAGATAGTTTAAGCAACACAGGACTGATTGTAAACCAATCACTTGCAAGCGGTGTGATAATTAATGTCATGGATGTAGAAGCAGGTAAAATTGCAAAACTTTCATTGTGGGAAGACAAACCAACAATTGAGGCAGCTTTAATGTATCCAGGAAGATATGTAGTTTCAACAGTTACAACAAAACAAGGAGAGCCAATTCTTGCAGCATCAACAGACAGACTGCACAACATTGCAGGAAGATATGTAGGAAAAGATGATCCAATATGTTTAATCAGAACACAAAAGAATTTTCCAGCAACAGAAGAAGTAGGTAGTGTGTTTAACAATCCACACTATGTTGCAGGAAATACAAGAGGAAGTCACAATATGCCACTAATGCCAGTAAAACTAAATTCTGCAGCATCGATCAACTTTTGCATTCCAATTGTAGAAGCACTGGTCTTTAGCATGCACCATGGAAAATTCACAGGTCCATTTGACGGATTTTCAACTCCTGATTGGGATTACATACGAGAGATCGCAACAAAAAAAGCACTTGCAATGAGAAGTCAAGGATTCATTCATCCAGCTACACTTGTTCCATCAGAATTAGAATATGCTGAAGGATACAGAGCCAGAATGGAAGTACTAGAAACTAAGATGAAGTCAGTAGAGGATTATGCAGCAAAGTCCCAAAAGAAAGAAAATTACGAAGATCCAGATTAGAAAAAATATAACACATGAGAAATAGTTAAAAGAAATTACAACATACCAAAATCACCCATGCGACGAATCTTGAAGATTTTCGATTGGAATACATACATTTTCACAGTTGTAGCAGTAATTTCATTTTCAAATTTCATGGCAGTGTTATTTGGACAAACTATACCAGGAATATTTGTGACATTTTTTAGATATGCAGGGGAAGTAATAATTTTAGGGGCTGTGTTTTTATTTGCACTATCATGGCTCTTAAAGGCAAGGCCCCACAATCGTCCAAAGAGCTATTCAATAGTAGTCTTTGATGTGTATGGGGAAAAAAGCGAGATAGTGGATATACGTACTGAATTTAAGACTCATGATGTGGCTTGGAGCTTTATGAAACAGTACAAAAAATCATATCCATTATACAATTTTGCCATGGTATCAAAACTTTCAAAATCAGACAAGCCGACAATTTTTAGATACATCTAAAAATTGAGATAAACAAGATTCAGACTTTTATTCAGGATAGTATAATAGAACTAGAGTGGAGTTTTCTATTCTAGCTGATGTATTCAGTAAAATGGAATCAACTACAAAGAGATTAGAGCTAACACAACACCTAGTGGAATTATTTGGAAAAACCCCACAAGATGTGATTTCAAGAATTGTTTATCTTTTACAAGGAAAATTAAGACCAGATTTTGAAGGAATTGAATTAGGAGTTGCTGAAAGACTAGCAATAAGAGCAATAGCAAAATCAGCAGGATCAGATAATGCCGAAAAAAATATCGAATCAGAATATAGAAAAAGTGGGGATTTGGGACATGCGGCATCCAAAATTTTAGAGCAAAAAGAGCAAACCACATTCATGGTTCAAGATATCACAGTTGAGCGAGTCTATGAAAACTTGTTCACAATTGCAAAACTAGAAGGCTCAAAGACTCAAGATAGAAAGATGAAATATATTTCAGGGTTGCTTAACGATGCAAGTCCGGTTGAAGCTAAATTTATTCTAAAGATTTTACTTGGAACACTTCGATTAGGAATTGCTGAAAATACAGTGATGGATGCACTTGCCATTGCATTTACAGGCAATAAAGAAAACAGAAAAATTTTAGAGCATGCATACAATGTATCAAGTGATCTAGGAAAGGTTGCAGAGACTATTGCAAGTAAAGGACTTGCAGGGATTGAAGGATTTGAAATTAATTTATTTAATCCTATACGACCAATGCTAGCAGACAGAGTAAAAAGCGAAGAAGAGGCAATTGAAAAACTAGGAATTAAGTTTGCTGCAGAATACAAACTAGATGGAGAACGGGTTCAACTACACATTGAGGGGGAGAAGGTGGTATTATTTTCAAGAAGCTTGGAAAACATTACAAGTTATTATCCAGACATTGTAGAAAAAATTCCAAAAGCAATTCAAGCACACAAAGTAATTTTAGAAGCAGAGGCAGTTGCAATCAATGAAAACACTGGTGAGTTTTTACCATTCCAAGAATTAATGCATCGAAGAAGAAAATATCAGGTAGAAAAAGCAGTGTCACAGTATCCAATAACGGTAAACTTTTTTGATGTGTTGTATCATGATGGAAAAAGCTGTTTGGAGTTAGAATACAATGAAAGAAGAAATCTTTTAGAAAAAATTGTAAAACAAGACGACTTTGCAAAGCACATACCAATGAGTATCATAAACAATCAAGGAGACATTGAAGAGTTTTTAGAAAACAGCATTAACTCTGGATGCGAGGGAGTGATGTTAAAGATGCTAGACAAGCCATATCAAGCAGGTGCACGTGGAAGTTATTGGTTAAAACTAAAACGAGAATACCAAAATGAATTGGGAGATAGTCTTGACCTTGTAGTGATTGGCGCATTTTTTGGAAAGGGCAGACGAACTGGAAAATATGGAACCTTACTTTTAGCTTCATACGATTATGACACGGATACATTTACAAGCATATGCAAGGTTGGAACGGGGTTTACAGATGAGGACCTGGATCAGCTATATCAGATTCTATCAGATAAGGTAACAATAAAGAAAAATCCAAGAATAGACAGTGAGATGGAAGCGGATGTCTGGTTTGAGCCAGAACTGGTAATTGAAGTGGTGGCATCTGAGATAACTCTGAGTCCCATACACAAGGCAGCAAGAAATGAAATTAGAAAAGATACTGGACTGGCACTGAGATTTCCAAAGTTTACTGGAAAAATAAGACTGGAAAAAGATGCAGAAGATGCATCAACTAATGAAGAGGTGATTACATTATTCAAAGGGCAGAAAAAAGTAGCTCATGACAAAAATTTAATGTAATTTACGCGCAAAAGTTACAACAAATCATAGAGGATTTAAATTACCTGAGTATGTTTTGAAATTTAGATATGTATAGCGGAGAGCTTGAAGTTCAAGCAAAAAGAAAGGCTATAGCAGTTTTACAAGACGAAATCAACAGAATCTTAAATGCAGCCAGAGAACTTGCAACACTACCAGACCTGATGATGAAAAAAGACAAGACAGGTATCAAAAATGCACTGGAGCAAATATCAACTATCGAAGAAGAAGTAGAAAATCTTAGAAGGAAAATTACTAGAGAAGTAGCTGATGTAGGAGGTTTAATCATGAATAGAGAAAATCTTCTAAACACAGCATACACAATGGATGAGATTGCAGGTTACATCACCGGAATAGCATTCAAACTTTCCAACATCAAGATAACTACATTGAAAAGCGCAAATCTGGACGGAGATATTACAACGTTGATAGAGTTGGTAGTAGACGAAGTTTACAAACTAAATGAAATCATACGTAGTCTAAACACCAATACTGCTAATGCAATTGAACTAGCACAAGAAACACAAAAAATAGAACGTGAAATAGACGTCAAATACAGACAAGCAACAATCAAACTTTTATCAGGAGTTACAAACATGAAAGAATTATTGCTGATAAAAGACGTAATTGAGGGAATTGAAGAAATGTCAGACAAATGTCAACGTGTCTCAGATTCTTTCATACTATTAGCATTGAGTCTATAAAACCACCACCCCATCTTTTTACTTTAAAATTTTTGTCTTATTTTATAAATAAAATCAGCCGCAACCAACATAGATCGTCTCAAAGAAATTATATCACTTGAAAAAGATATCAGAAAAGCAAGTAGAGAAAATTAAACAGAGAATAATTATGGCTTGCGAAAATGACTCTAGTCATACAAAAAAGTTATGCGCTGAGTAGAGAATTCATATACGCAAGTTATTTTAAAAAACTAGATGAGAGCAGAACTAATTGAAAATAGAATCATTGTATGGAACATTGAAGACTCACGCAAATTATTCAGTCATGGATATTACGGTAAGCCAATTGGAATTCCAAAACCAAAGCCTGAAGAAATCAACGTCCCATTAATCTTAGACCTTATCGAAGGACTATACCTACTTGAGAATAAAAAAATTACCATCTACAAATTAAATCAAAAGATAGCAGTTGAAGAGATGACAGAATTATGTAAAAAAGAATATCATGATTTTGATAAAAAATATCTAGTGTACAAAAACTTTCGAGACAAAGGGTATGTGATTAACCCAGGAATAAAATTTGGATGTGATTTTGCAGTGTATGAAAAAGGACCAGGTATTGATCACGCACCATTTTTAATTCAGGTGTACAATAGAAGCGATTACATCACATCAACTGGAATTGTTTTGGCAGGAAGACTAGCAACTACAGTAAGAAAGCAATTCATCTTGGCAATACCAAGAGGAAAAGATAAAGTTGATTTTCTTGCACTTGATTGGTGGAAGGCTTAGACTTTTTTTATGTGTCCGGCGATTCTATCATAAATCTCAAAAAGTTCTTTTGTAATTCCAAATTCAACGTGATTCTTCCATTTATTTCGAATTCTAATGGCACCATCAGTTGGCTCTACGTATATGGTAGCATCATGAATGGATTGTTTTACAATCATTTCATTTAGTGTGCTATCTTCATTTAATTTTCTTGCAAGACTACCGCTACCATCCCACTCTACTTTAAGAATTTTTTTTGATGAGAAATATCCCTTTGTTGTAAGTTTGGTTCTAGCTACGTAATTTACTATTCCCTGTTCAGTTTGCTTTCTAACAATAAAATGTGCTTGATATCTATCAAGTGCGCCCCATGGCATTGGATTTGTGTCTTGCATCATTATCCCTGTTGAATAATTTGAATCACATCAATATTTGAATTCGTAAGATCAAGACAACCTTTGTTTGTTACCATTCTAGGTGTTTGAGAAAAATATCTACTGTAATAATCACCTTTTTCAACATCATCAGTTCCAATTTGTTTGGATTTAGAATCAACACCGATCTTTTTTAGCATATCAGAAAATTTCTCAGGCCATGATTGTAAGACAAATGTGTCTGGCTCTGAATCATGCATAATTAGAAAAAACCACACCCACAAATAAAGATATCAAGAAATTATTTATCTCAGAGATCAATCCAATTAAATAATACAAAAGTAGTGTATGTCTATGCTAAAATTTCAGAATAAAGTTGCCCTAGTAACAGGCAGTGGAACTGGAATAGGACAGGCCATCGCTAAAAAATTTATTGAAAATGGTGCCAGCGTAATCATTCTGGGTAGAAGACGAGAACCATTGGAAGAAACATCAATAATGCTAAAAGAAATAATCACCAAAGTAAACAGCGGTGCCACTGTAAGAATTTTCTCCGGTGTTGATGTCAGCGATGAGATTGGAATTAATGATATGTTTGATACACTAAATAAAGAAAACGTTACGGTAGATTATGTAATTAATAATGCAGGTGTTTCAGGACCTGTCACATGTTTTGCAAATGCACCACTAGACGAATTCAAAAGTACTGTGGATATTCACTTGACTGGAACATTTTGGGGCTCAGTTCAAGCATTAAAAGTAATGAAAGAAAATGGAAAGATTGTTACAATTTCAACATTTTTCACAGAAGAAAGACCACTAGAGCAAAGACCATACAGATTTAGAAGTCCATACACTGCATCACAAGGTGCAAAAAACAGACTAGTAGAGGCAATGTCTTGGGAATTGACAGATAAAAAAATTATATCAATTGGAACAAATCCAGGTCCAGTTCATTCAGATAGAATTTACAAAACAGTTTATCCAAAAGCTGCAGCAGAGTTTTTACGAGTAAGCGGTTTTGAAGATTTGACACCAATTCAAGTTGATGCTGCAAACAAAGAGATACTACCGTTATTGGGTGAAGAGCAAAGTATAGTCAAAGATGGAATTGCAAAAGCTGCACAAAAACTAGCAAAAGATAATGGAAAAGACATTGTAAAACTAACTGTAACACTTGCCAATTTATTAAATAAAATTCAAAGCATTGCAGAAAAAGTTCAAAACAACACATCACATATGATTGCAGACCAGCAGTTCTTATCACAAGGACAAGTTGCAGAATCTGTTTTGAATCTATGTGATGATGAGATTGCAAAAATTCTAAACGGTAAAATAATTCCAGGAGACAGGGTATTTTATCCAGTTAAACCATATATTGGTACCACTACACCTGGTGTACACCAGCCAAACTTCACTGGAAGATCAATAGTATTTACAGTTGATGCGACTGAAAAATCAGATGTACAAAGAGTCGAATATCTAGCACAGCACGTTATAAAAAATGGCGGTAAAGTCGCATGTTTTATCTCTGAATCAACTCCAAAAGAATTACAAGAATACATTAGCTCAAAATTCCATTCTCACATAGTAAATCTCAAGAATCCAGATGAGGTCCAGAAATGGCTAAACACTGCAAAGACCAACATTGGCAGCATCCTAGCAGTAATCCACATCACAGGAAAACTGCCAAACATTGCAAAACTAACAGAATTATCAAGGGCAAAATGGCAAGAGTTAATTGAAAAATTCATTACAACCCCTGCCATTGTAGGGCAAAGAGTACTGGAGCAGTTTGTTCCAGGTGGAGATAAAGACCCCAGATTATACAAAGATGCAAAGGGGGCTATGATGATAATTGGTCCGGATTTACCAACAGGTGCCAAAGTCACAGGACTGCAAAGAGCCCAAGTAGAAATATTTCGCGGAGCACTAAGACCATTTACAACTACAGTGAATCAAGAACTAAGCGATGTTCTTGACTCAAAGATTAGAATACTCACAATATTTCCAGGATCAATTACTGGAGTAGAGCCAAACAATGAGAGAATTGCTCAAGCATTAAACTTTCTAGTATCAGATAATGCTGCAGATTCATCCGAAGTTACATTTTGTGTTGATGAATCAAGATAAGGATGAAAAAATTCTCAGAGATCAAAGTAGGAGATGAATTTTTTTCCACATGTAGTATTTCAGAAAAAGAATTGGCAGAATATTTAAAATTCTCTAGAATAAAAAATGTATTTTTAGAAGATACTCAAAATACAAAACAAAAACTAGTTTCAGGTAGAGCCATCCTATCAAGAATTGAGGGCGAGTTTACCAGACTGAGTCAAATTTACGGAAATCACATAATATTTCTTGGAACGGATGGAGATTCAGAGTGGGAAAATAAAAGTACTAGATTTCTAAAGCCATTATACACAGACGAGGTATTAAAAATAAAATGCACCGTTTCTGCAAAAGAAGACATTGATGATGAGTTTGGAAAAATCGCAATAAACTATGAAGGAACAAAACAAGAAGGCGAGATAGTCGTACTATCAAAGAGAAACTGGTATCGAATTAAAAAATCAATATCCTAGATTACCGTATCTAATCAATTTTAAGTTGCAATCACAATTATTTCTTTTTCCACATTTAGGACAATTACAATCACAGAGTAATAACGAGGCATCACATCCATTGCATTTGGTATATTCTGCAAAATCTTCCCTCATCAGAATATCATATAACATAATGAAAAATAAATGTGAAATTAATATTCTTAAAACTTGTTCAATATTTTCAATTATTATGATACATTTGTTCATATTCTATACAATAGACAATAAATTCCATTTACACAAAATTATACTATGAATGATAAAGAAAAAGACAGAAAAAGATTCAGAGCAAAACTAGCCAAAGGTGAAGTCATGGAATTTACTTGAAAATAACAAGTATTTAGAAAATTTAAAAATCACATTCTAAAATAAAGAAGTAACATCCAAAGTTTTTTGTCTATGATTCAAAAGAAAACTCATTTCTAGAACAAAAAACAGTAGAAATTTCTGCAAAAATAAATTCCAGATTATTTAGTTTATTAAATATCTTCAAGTTAATACAAAATTGTGGAAAAAATTATTTGATTAAATATACAGGTATCTTTGATTTGTGTAAGACATAATTTGATACGCTTCCCAACATTTCTCCGGTAGCAGACCCAGAACCAGTAGTACTCATAACTATATCATCAAATTTCCCACTTTGTGATAGTTTTATTATTTCATGACTTGGTGAGCCTCTAATTATTTTTGTCTTGAATTGAACATTTTTGTTTCCAGCATGTTTAGATGCTTTTTTTAAAACAATATCAGATTCATAAACAATCTGTTCATCTATTGCTTTTGTTCTAGGTCCTCCCTCCTTGATAACATGAGGTATTACGTTAAGACATGTAACTTCACCATGTGTGAAACCTGCCAAAGTCAATGCCCGGTCTAATGCCTCAAAGGATTTTTTTGACCCGTCAATAGGAACCAAAATTTTATGTAACTTGTCCACAGTAAGCGGCAAAAATATCAACTATATTAATCATAATCCAAAATATCAATTTCAGCATACAAGAAGTAAAATTAAATCAAATTCTAGACTTTGTTTTCTAAACTCATTTTGGCAATCTAGTAATTTTGTAGTAAGGGTTTAATGCAATAATCAGATCGTTACAGCCATAAGTCTTGATTGCAACTGCACCGTCAAGGATATGGTGAATTACTCCAAGAATGCGATGGACATAGAGAAACAAATTTTATGAAATAGGTTCCACTCCTCTTTTGATTTTATGATGCCTCCTCAAAAGTGGAGGCAAATGAAATGCGTTAACTAGTTTATGTGAGCTATTTGGCTTCCAGCTAACACCGCGAGATGTACCTGACTCAATGAGTCCCCAAATACAAAACACAGTATTAAAAAATAAAGGCAAAAAAAAATCACCAATTAGTAAACTCTTACAATATATCTTAACACAGATATAAAAAATTCATAAAAAATAGCATAATATTAAAAATATTATCAATTTAGAGATAACTAATAATTTTCAAGTTCGACATTCTCATATCAGGAACAATAATTCCAAATTTAGCCGCCAATTAATAGATCAATTGCAGAATCAAAAAATAATTTTATTGCTGCTAGTATAATTATTGTTGAAACTAGAATTTGCAGAGAACGCTCTTTAACATTAAAAGAGATACGAGCACCAATTATCCCACCAATAAAAGCCCCTGTAGATAACAAACCCGCCTGGAGAAAATCAGGATGACCAAGTAGACTGTGAACTATAATTCCAGATAAGGATGCAAAGAGCAAAATGAACTGTGATGTAGGAGCTGCCTTTTTCATAGTCATTCCAATTCCTACTACCATTAAGGGTACAAAGACAATCCCCCCACCTATTCCAAAAAACGATGAGATTATTCCAGCAAAAAAACTTGCAGATATTACAAAGACAATCATTGATTTGGTAAGGGTTTTTTCTTGTGTCTCTATTTTTTTTCTCATAAAAATATAGACGGCAGATGAAACCAGCACTAGTCCAAATAATATCTTGAATATTCCAGGGGTCACATCATTTGAGAGATATGCTCCCAAAATAGTTCCAGGAATGCACAATAATCCAAGTTTCAATCCAAGTGAATAATCAATTCTTTTTTGACGTGAATATGAAACAGTAGAACCAACAGCATTGCTAAAAGCGGCAAAAAGACTATTGCTTACAGATAACGTTGGTGGAAAACCAAAAAATGTCAAAACAGGTACAACAACAATTCCTCCTCCAAGACCAATCATAGAACCAAGAATTCCAGCCACAAACCCCAACGGAACTAGCCATAATTGATCAATCATGATATACACCAATAATACACGTTATTTGTATATCTTGAATTTAGTTTGATATGATGAATTTCCAAAGATATCCTTCGGTATTTGTGGTGACTTCTAAGACTAGTTGTTTTTGAGCAAGGCCAGTAATCTTGGAGCTACTGGTGACACCCTTTGCCTCCAAATGATGAGATTTTGCAAGGTCAATCCAAAAAGAAACAGATTCGAGATCACCAGGCTTTTGATCTTGCCAGCAATCACATACAAGGGATTTTACCATTATTTCATATGTTATCTTGAGAGAATCAAGATTAGACATGTGTGGGTCTGTCTGAATTATACCCAGTACTGTGTCAGGGGAATCAGTATTGCCAACCATGTGAATATTTCCAAGAAACTTTCCATCTGAATCTTTTAGCTCAGTTGAGGTACAGTATTCAATAGATCTTTGTTTTTCGGCATTACTGTAAAATGTGCAATATTTCGCAATAGAACCACCAGATATTTTTAGCGATGTGGACATGGAGATTTTTTTGGAGGCAAGTGATGATTTTAGAATAGAGTTCAAATCATATGAAAAATCAATTGGTGTGATTAGTGCCATAGTATCATTAACGGGTAGGGTTTGATTTGTCAGGATTGTATTATCGATAATTGGATTTACAGTTTCATTTGTTGAGATCGGGTTTTCTCTAATGGGAATTGGTTTTACATTAATTGGTTTTTCAATTACGGTGATGGGTTTTTGATTAATAGGAACTAGGATAGTCACTAGAATTATTATGATAGCAATTCCAAAAATAATAGGTATGATAATTTTTGGCTTCATTTTATTGATTAAATTATTATTATAACATAAGGTTTTGCAATTCTAAATTGAAATTATACTTAGCTTTGAATCTTTAGTAATGTTGAATTTATCTACAAACCCAGAAGTCACTTCTAAAATGTACAGGGCCTCACCATCAGGGATGATACTTTGGCAAGCCATGGTTTCAAGTGCAGTTTTACATGGAGGAATGTTTTTTTCTATGTGAATAATGTTGCCGTCTTGATCAAACCAAATCATATCTAATGGAAATTGCATATTTAGCATCCAAAGCGAGTAAATTCCGGCCTTATCAAAAACAAAGATCATTCCTTGATTATATGGAAGCTGTTCCTGAAACATCAAACCGCGTATACGAGTTGGTTCAGTATCTGCGACTTGGACCTCTAATGGAATGTCATCTATTTTGATAGTACCTCTTGGAAATTCTACTGATTCTAGCTTGCTATCACTTGGAATTGCCAATACACCTGCAATTCCAATAATTACTGCAGCAATTAGTACCGGGATTAGAACTTGGGTTCGAGTAGTCATGCAAATAATGGTTTTTTTCCTTTTAAAAAATATATCATATGGGTGAGAAAAACAAGTCAAAGAATGTTGAGAGATTTTCTTGCATAATAATTGAAAAAAGGCAAATCTTAGCAGGAGTGCTCACGGTAAGGCTAAGATACTATGGAAGAAGGATTACAGACTAGCAGATTATTCAATAACCATCTGAATTTCAGTAAGGATTTAAGAAAACAGACTACTTTTTCGATTTAGCATTATCTCGTGCTTTTGTTTGTTTTTTCGCTTTGTTTGATGTTTTACTCATTACCAATTTCTAAATATTGTATTGATTTAAGGGTTTAGAGATTAGAATGTAATTGTAAGATTATTTTATTTAATCATCATCTGTCATTATTTTTTGTTATCTTCCTGGGTATTCTCGGTTATCTTTTTCAATTCAGAAAGAATCAGAACTAGTATTTCCTTTTCACTTAACTTCAAAAGTTCTACTGTCTCTTCTTCTGTGAATTTAATCTCTTCATTTATTTTTGAATATGTATTAAGATCAACCATATCGCAATAGAATTTTGGTATTGATTAAAACTTTGTTATTACTAATTCAATCATTTCTTATCAGACTGATTGAACTTAATATTGAATCATTACTTCATGAGCACAAAAAACGGGATGATGACTTTAGTTAAGATATTATTCAAAATTGTTAAAACATAGTAGAACCTTTATCAGATATGGGTTTTTTTGATAGATTCAAAACTTCAAGAATTAATTCTGACGATGATTTAGACGATGATTTAGACGTGAATTGTACTACAATGATAGACCATGAAGAAGAATACAGAAAGCAGATGATTAAACTCAAAGAAGAACACGATAAAATGAAAGGAGATGAGGGCGATTCAGACTTGATCTTTAATGGAAAAGACAATAAATACAAAAAGAAATAATAATTTTTCAACAGATATGCCATTTTGGTAAATCAATATCTTGTGAAGAAAAAGTGTAGTTAGAATTTACGTAGGCATAGTGCAAGATTTAGTCGTTTTTCTTCAATTGTCTTGTCTTGCAATATCATAAATTCTGATGGCGGTACAGTAATGGCAGACGTTACTTTATTGGCAGATCTGACCACGCTTGTAACACTCATAATTAATTTTAATTTTGTTTGAACTTAAGAAACGGGGGTGTATAAAATTACATATAATGTGAACATTTACAACTAATTACACTAGACACTCACGAATAAAAAGAATTTAGAATCTAGGTTCCAGTAAGAATGGATTGTAGTTTTTCTATAACAATATTGTGTATTATGACTTCCATTGGAACTGATGAATTAGTCACTATTTGTTGATTATCTTTAATTGCTTTTTGTAATCTTTCTCTAATTTCTTGATCATCAAAGATTTGCTGTCTTAATGAAAATGCTTCTTTTTGGTTCTGGACATAAATTTGGAGCCAATAATAGCCAGTTTGACTATCATCTATTTTTATTTCAGATATTTTCATGACATTATTTCTCAAATTACTATTTTAACTATAGTTTACAAAATCTAAAGGTATTTGAGAAATACGTGTGCATGAAATTGAAATTATTTAGAGATTTTATTCTGTTTTGAATTTTAAATTACAGCTAGGGCAAAACCAAGAAACAGATTCGCCTTGCTCTCTAAAAATAATTCCAAAACATTTAGGACATGCTCCAACTTCGCTCACAAATTTTCTAAATGCAATACCAATACAAGTATTTCAAAAATACAAAAAACAATACAACGAGGTAAATGGAAAATCAAAACGAATGTTGAGTGCTTCCACCCTTTTTCGCCTCATTTCCTTACTGTCGATAATTTTGACAGTCCCTCGTCATGTATTATATGACTGGATGATATTAAAGGAATTCTAGATCATACCATTATATTTGTCAAGATAATGATAATATTTTCAAATAAATGTAAATATTATACATGTAGTTAATATTTACAACTTTTAATAAATTACATATTAAAAATTACAATAAATAAAAATTATTGTCATAAATATACATACTAAATCTTAAATACTTGAACTTCCTATACGGTATGATGTCGATAACCATTTCGGCTGATTAGACTGCGTGACCCTGTAGAACAAAAAAGGCAATCAGGCGTTTGACGTCCTGACCACGAGAGGAAATCTCTCAGTGTTCTGCAATTGAGGGTTACGCCTTTTTTATTTTCTAAAACAGAAGATACCATAAAAATTTAGAAAAATAATATGGGTTTTACCACATGATATTACAAATTTGTATTCTAGAATACAAAAAATAAAATCTTTGTTTTAAAATAAACCAAATAATATTTTTACTAAAAACAATAAAGGATCTATTTTTATTCTAGAAACGCGTAATAGTGTTGGAAAGCTGACACAATATCCTATTGTCAATTGTTGGCATCAGTTTGCTGGCCTTTGCTTACTTGCAGGGCTATGCAAAGGTTGATCCGCAAATAGTCAGCTTCCAAATTATTTAACAGAATTTGGGTAAAAGCAGGATTCAACATTTCCATTACAGGTAGAATAATGATACACTATTCCATGTGAGAGTTTGGTTTGTCCGATGTATTTCATTAATTGTTATGGAAAAATTTTTACTTAACAAAATGTTTGTTCAAAAAATACAACTTTAATGATAATGGCTTTATTGTACTGATTTGACAACAAGATTCAAAAATAATTCCAAATTAGAGATCAACATCTTTGGTTTCTCTGCTGAGCAATGTTGGAATTATTACAATTATCGCACCAATTATAATATTAATTCCTAATGCAACAGGTATCATTTGTTTTGGGACAGCAGACATTAAAGATAGTGCAATTAATGGAGACCAAGAACCAAAAAGCAATCCAGCATTATATGAAAATCCGGCAGCACTGTTTCGTATCTGTGTTGGAAATCTTTCTGAAAAATATGCAGGGATTGGTCCTGATGCAGTAGATATGACAAATGCAAACATTACAACATATACCATCAATCCATATGCATTTTCCAATATCACACTTGCAAGCGGAATTGAAACTAGTATGGATGTAGATACAAAAACAAGCATTGATTTTTTTCGTCCAATTTTTTGCGATAACCAACCAGTGAGGATCATTCCTACCCAAGATGATGCGGTTGCATAAATCATAATTAGTGCTATTTGTCGTTTGTCAAAATTGCCAAATTGTTCCAAGTATGTCGGTAAAATGCTAATAGAACCATGATACATGTAGACAAGACCAGTCATTATTGCAGCACACAGCAAAAATTCTTTTTTATGTATTCCAAAAACAATGCTTCTTAGCGGGGTTCTTTCAAGCCCCGATTCTTTATTCTTTTTTATCCATAATGGTGATTCGTCCATGCTAATCCTTACAAATAGTGCAACAAAACCGGGAATAATTCCTGTAAAAAAGAGGATTCTCCAACCAATCTCTCCAAACATGTCTCCTGGAAATGCAATAGTTATGATTTGAAACGATATTGCAGCCAAAAGAAAGCCAAAAGAGAATCCACTTTGCAAAAATCCAGACAACAAACCCCTTTTCGGTTTTGGAATGCTTTCAATTGTCAATACAGCCCCGCTGCCCCACTCACCGCCAGCAAAAATTCCCTGAATCAAACGAACCATTATCAAAAGAATTGGTGCAAACATTCCAACAACAGCATATGTTGGTAACAGTCCAACTGCAAATGTTGCAACAGAGAATCCCAGTATTGTAATAATCATAGATTTTTTTCTACCAAACTTATCTCCATAAATTCCGAAAATCACAGAACCAAGAGG
>CALKVM010000017.1:0-27150 GCA_938049695.1 uncultured Candidatus Nitrosoarchaeum sp.
TTCAGAAGTGCATCTCAAAATTCTTCATTACCAGATTATTACAAGATATTAGAAATTCCACAAAATGCAACACATGAAGAAATAAAAAAACAATATAGAGAACTGGCAAAAAAAATACATCCAGATAAAAACAAAGGAGAAAAATCAGAAGAAATAATGGTTCAAATCAATAAAGCGTATGAAATATTATCAAATAAAGAATTACGTAAGAGATATGACATATATCTTAACAAAAATTAATTAGATTCAAGTTTTATCAAAATCATATTTAATTCAATTTTGGATGAACTTTGTACGCTGTTTATCAAGTTTGTAAATATAGACAAAGTTATTTTTTTATCATTGGTAATAATTTGTGTTGTAATTTTAATTTCACCAAATTCAGTATTTGGGCCCAACATGGTTTTTGATAATAAGGGAACAACAGATAGATCATTAACTATTCCTTTTATTTTGTATGCAAATGTATCTGAAAAATATACCCCACCTCTAGTAGTGGGGGAATTAACAGGTATGGGAGAATTTACAATAGAGACATCAGATAAATGGTATTTGAGACCATCAAGATGTAAAACATACTCTAGGAGTTGTTTTCCATTAATGTCAATAAGTGATTCAAGTAAATCCAAGTTAATAGACAATAAAAACAAAAAAAGGATAATTCTATTGAGTCTTTCCAATGAAAACAACACCCAAATTTTCAGATATTATCGAATTTTTAGAAGAGATTTTCAATAAACATAGAAGTATCTTTAAAAATAACAATTAGAATCGATATTTATTGCAAGAATTTGCAAATCCTCCCATTATGCGAAATGAGATCATGAGCCTAATTGTGGAAAGTGGCATGGATGAAGATTGCTATACAGAGATGCTAGACTATACTATCGAATTATTTGAAACACAAGGACTAGGTAGTGATTACTATGGATATCACAATATCACACATGAGTTAGAAGTTACATATGTTTCACTATTATCTGCAAATCTAAACAACACCTCAAAAAAATTTTCAGATAATGATTTGAAATATCTGTATACCGCTGCATTATTTCATGATTTTGATCCTCAAAAAAGTGTTGACAAGCCACACGAAGATGCTGTTTTAAAATTTATTTCAATGGATAAAAAATTGAGAAAACTTTTAGATGTTGCAAATTTGGATCTTGAGATAATCAAAGTACTGATACTCAGAACAACGTATCCATGGAGTGGTCAGCTTAAGGAAAATGCAGAACGACAAATTAAAGAATGTTTTAAAAATTCAGAACTAACAAAAAATAATGAAGCAAAACAGGAACATTTCATGAATTTGGGGTGGTATCTTTCAGTGGTAGATAGAATTAGTGGTTATGCAGTAGGGGATTTTACAAAAGCTATGGAAATGGCAAAAATGAATGCACATGCTTTAGCATGGAGACCATCACTGATTGTGAGAAGTTCTGTAGCATATTTTGAAGAACTATTAAACAAAGAAACTGAAATGTGTCAATTTATTTTAAAATCATTGCCAAAACATATGAGAAAGAATTTTTATGATACAGTATTATCATTTATGAATATCAGACAACAAGAAATTAGCATACAAGCAAATCATACATATGAGAACTTGAAATTAGTTCCAACTATTGAAAAAATGGATACGCGTAAAGACCCTGAATTTATCAAATCATTATACTCAATATTTCTAGAGTTGCCAAAACCACTTCAATTTGCAAAAGATAATTTTGAAAACTCGGTAAAAGATCAAAATATAATTCTCAATACCCTTAGACTAAATGACTGCAAGGGAGAAATCATAGGATTTACTAAAGGCGGTCCATTGGAAAATTATAGATTAAGACCAGAAATAAGAGATGAAAATTATGGCCTTAATAATACAGTATTTCTAGAACCTTTAGCGTTAAAAATGGGATATTGGGGGTTAAAAGGAGGCAGTGAAATGCGTCACATGTTTATCATGCAGGCTCATGCTAAAAAATACAAATATTTGACCAGTTTTGCATTAAGGGATGTAATAAAAGCCAGGTCAGATAAAGAAGGTGCAGAATTTGTAACAAAATTCGACCCAGAAAGATGGGATTACTATAGAGTTAAAGTTTAATCATTAATTGGAAATTGTTCAAATGCCAAATACAGTATGTCGTATATCATTACAAGATATCAAAAAATTTGTAATGCGAATTAAACTAAATAGATCAAGATAAAGTGTAGAAATGCTTTATTAACAAAAAAATGGCCAGAAAATTATGATGAAGCAAATTGGGGTTATTTTTGGAATTATGCTAGCATTCACAATTTTAATTAATCCAGTATTTGCAATAACACCGTTAGACAGAGTAGATATTACAAATCCACGACTAGTAAACGCGTTTGGTTCCAAAATATCAGATCAAATCAATGTAAATCAGCAAGTTCAGATTTCTGCAGATGTCAAAAATAATCAAGAAAAATCTCAAAAATTCGTATATGTTGTTCAAGTTAAAAATCAAAATGATGTCATTGTATCATTAGGGTGGATAAGTGGTTCGCTTAACCCAGGACAAACTTTTAGTCCTGCACTATCATGGACACCAAAGGTATCAAATGTGTATACAGCTGAAATTTTTGTGTGGGATGTGTCAGAACCTGGAAGTAACAAATCATGGCAAAATATAGATGCATTAGCAGAACACGTGATTTTGAAAATAACTAGCTAATAATAATTATCTACATCATACATGATATGAACATTTTAGAAAGTATCACAAAATTATGAAAACTAAGACACAAAAAATGTCGTTTTTAGGTATGAAATTAAGATCAGAGGTTTGCCTCATAGTAAAAAAAGTTTAACAAGATCTCGCTAATAGAACCACGTGCCTAATACTATTATGACAATAGGATATTGCGTAAAGTGCCGAGACAAAAGAGATATTGACGGCGCCAAACCATACACCATGAAAAATGGCAAACCAGCTCTAAAAGGCACCTGCCCAAAATGCAGTACAGCTATTTTTAGAATTGGTAGAGGCTAGACATTCTCAACGAGATAAACTAGTAATGCCATTCAGTAGTTAGTCCATTCCATAGCGAACGCAATGAGGATGGATCTTTTTCTATTTCCTGAATAATTCTATTTTTTAATGAAAAGAAAAAGTTTTCAAGAGCATCAATGCCACCATCCAAAAAAAGTTCTTGTCCTATTTCAGTAATCCTTTTCTTTTTTTCTATCACATCGGAAGATTCAGGATTTTGCAAACAAAACATCATCAGATCCATCAATTCTTCTTCAAGTTGAAAATCCATTAATCAAGACTAGTTTGTTATTAGAAAAAAGTTTTTCTCAATATTAAATTGAAAAATATCAATTAAACTCCATATATAACGAGAAATACATATTTTTAGAATGCCTTACTCCGCCAAGTTATTTCTCATTGGAATCATAATTTCATTCATAATCCCAATTATTGAAGAAATAAGTCTTGATGGATCAGTAGACCCTAGTAAAATTGCATCTAGTCTATTTTCTTATGTTCCTCATTTTTGGAAATTGGGTTATTCTGCTTTGTTAGTGTTTATCTTACCGGTTTTAATAATTCCAAAATTGCAAAAACAGGTTGTTGAAAAGCACTACAAAGTATATTCATTTTTGGCAGGCAATACGTTCGGATTTGCCCTGATTGAAGTCATTACATTTTCTTTGCCTGTTCAAACCTTTCCATCTTAATATTAAATTCATGGAGATTATTTTCTAAACTCCTTTGCTATGCCTGTGAAGTCCATAAAATCGTGTCAAGTTTAAGGAGAAAATTCAATGTTCATGAATAATTTACCACTAGAAAAAAAGTTTTCTGTAAATCATCTAGGTAATACATAAAGGATATCGTAACATCCAAAAACAATCCATTGTTGAAATCACATAACAGATAAAGATCATAAAATCAGGTCAGAAATATAGAAAAAAATACAGCAGATTCCAATTAAAATAATAAAAAAGTAAAAAGAATTCAGAACGTATAACACTATTTGTTTCCAGTTGCATTAATCTCAGCTAGTCTCTTGGCTTCAGCTGCTTTCTGATCAGCTAATCTCTTTTCTTCAGCTGCTTTCAAATCAGCCAATTTCTTAGCTTCAGCTGCTTTCTGATCAGCAATTTTCTTGTCAGCCATTGCCTTCTTTTCAGCCATTGCCTTCTTTTCAGCTGCTATTGATTCAGCCATTTTCTTGGCTTTAGTGTCCAACATGTCAGCTACTTTCTTTGCTTGAGCTGCTTGCTTGTCAGCTAGTCTCTTCTGAGCTGCTTTCTTGTCAGCTGCTTCTTTGTCAGCTGCTTTCTGATCAGATGCCTTCTTTTCAGCTGCTTTCTGATCAGATGCCTTTTGAATAGCTGCTTTCAGATCAACTGCTTTCTGATTAGTCATTGCTTTATCATTTGGCACGTAATGTACCGCTTCGTTGTAAGCTTTTTGCTGTTCAACTACGTTAGGATTAGCTACTTTCTTGTCAACCACGGTTTTATCATTTGATACAGAATCTGTCGCATACACAGATTGCATCATAGAGATACTAATTACCCCTGCCAATAATGCAAAAAAAGTAATGCTTGCAAGTAATTTTGTGTCCATAATTATTCACAATCATAATCAAGTATAATTAATAGGTTTAACTGATTTTTGAAAATATTAATGACAAACAGTTGCGGATGCCATATATCATGTTAAACCCCCTTTGTGAGTAAGTGTAACCTCAGACGTGGAAAGTCCATAAAATCGTGTCAAATCCAAAGATGAAATTGACTCTAATGAATACAAAGTATGATCAGATAGAGACATCAGTCTTGGATGAAAAGTGAGAATTAGACATCAGATTAAATTCAGAAAAACAAAAAAATGAAAGACAGCATAAACATGTTCATTGAATTTCTCACAAGTCGCCAAGTCATCTTTCATTAAATTGGATTATTCTACTACAAACTTAAGATTAACGGTATGACAATTACTATCTAACACATAAACAGTGTAATTTCGTAGTTATGATGTAAATACTGTAAAAACAAAAAGAACAAAATCAAGTCATATATCATATAAAAAAGTAAACAAGTGTAAATAATTTTGAAATACTAGTCAGATAGTTCAGAGAATCTATTTCCAACATAATCCCAATTCACCACATTCCACCATGTAGTAACATAGTCAGATCGCTTATTTTGGTATTTTAGATAATAAGCATGCTCCCATACATCCAATCCCAAAAGAGGTATTTTTCTTATTGACCAAGGACTGTCTTGATTAGACGTAGTAATCATTTCTATTTTGTTAAAAGTTTGATTGAATACAAGCCAACACCATCCACTACCTTCAATTGACATGGTTTTGTTTGAAAATTCTTTTTTAAAATTTTCAAAGTTACCAAAATACACATCAATTGAATCACCCAACTTACCGCCAGGACTTCCGTCATTTTTTGGAGTCATGGTTTCCCAAAATAATTTATGATTTTCAAAGCCACCGCCGAAAAAATTAACTTCGCTTCGGACAGATTCAGGAATAGCTGTTAGATCAGATAAAATAGAGGCGATATATTGTGGATGAAATTCGCTAGAAATTTTTGCCAGTGTTTTGTTTAAGCCATCAACATATGCTTGATGATGTTTTTGATGATGAATTTCCATGGTTTGTGTATCAATATGCGGTTCAAGTTCATCATATCCATAAGGTAATCGAGGTAATTCATATTTGACCATACTATAATCAAATAAGGTCCACATATATTTTCCAAGTGTAAAATTAAAAATTTAGTTATTTTGATCTTATTTTATCATGAATTTGTGCAAGAATTAATTCTGCCTTGTCTTTGTTTTCATAGGTATCAGCAGTCTCATCCATAATAGAATCAATTTCGTAGCTTTTATCCACCAAAATATTTGCAACGTGATCATCAAGTGTGCCATTTCCAATAAGATAATATGCAAAAACGGTGTTCTTTTGGCCAATTCTATGCAATCGATCTTCTGCTTGTCTATGAATTGCAGGACTCCAATCCAATTCCGCAAAAATTACGTATTTGGCTCGAGTCAGATTAATTCCTACGTTTCCAGCTCTCAGACCAGCTATCATTAATTTTGATTCTCCTCTTTGGAATTTGTCAATTTGCTCTTGACGGAATTTATCAGATTGACCGCCAATAATAGAAACCGGAGAAAATTCTTCAAGACTATCATGTAGTAATTTATGAATAACTTTATGATGACAAAAAACCACGACACTTTCTTCTATTTCCATAATATTTTTAACAAAATTAATTACATGTGGTAATTTTGCAACACCGGCAATCTGTCTTTCACTTTGAATTGCTCTTTGGTATGAAGCAGACTTGTCAAAAGCAGTTTCAGCGTTTTTTTGTTCTTCTTCTAATTTAGTCCATATTTTTCCTAGTTCACCAAAGTAATAATCAGTATCAGCATCAATTACCTCTTTGTAACGAACTTTGTCTTTTAATTCCTTGAGAACATCAGATTTTTTTCGTCTTAGCATGACATGTTTTTGTAATTCATTTCGAAGTGATGCTCTTTTATTTTCAAGTACAATTGCCTTGCCTTTGTCATTAACATAACAAAAGTACTCACAAAACTCTTTAAAACTACCAAGTAGTCCAGGTCTTAAAATATCCACAATGGGCCAAATTTCAGAACCTCTATTGAAAATAGGAGTACCAGAAAGACCAATTCTATAAGAAAGCGATGGTAATGCAGCTAATTTTTTAACAGCCTTATATTTTTGGGTTGTCTTTGATCTTAGGTTATGAACCTCATCACACACTATAGTTCGAATATTAAGTTTTGACAAATCAGAAAGACGTTTGTAAAGTAATTCATAATTTATTATGTAAAAATCAGTTACAGGAAGATCTTTTGACTTTCCAGTTCGTATAATAGTTGATGTGGAAGATTCAGATTCGATGATTCGTCCATTTCTACTTTTTTTCTTCATAAATTTAGAAATTTCTCTTTCCCAATTATTTAGCGTCACTAGTGGTGCTACAACCAGTACTGGAAAAGTTTGTTTTTCAGTAGCAACATAAGATAAAGTTTGAACAGTTTTCCCAAGACCCATTTCATCTGCAAGTAATGCGTTACCAGATGATTTTAACAAGAAATCTAATCCTTCTTTTTGAAAATTCAATAATTTTCCTCTGAATTGGTCTCCAGCTTTTGCACGATGTAAATTATATTTAATTGGTGGAAGTGCGGGTTTTGGAGTATAGGTTTTTACGATTTTTCTTTGCCATGCAGATTTGGATAAAATTTCAAGGGGGTATCTATCCATGATTAATTTGATTTGCTTTACGCTTTCAACACTATCAGGAATTATTACCTCATCAATATTTTCACCATACCATGCTTCAGGCACTAGTCTTGAGATCATACTTACTGCACGCTGACCGGTAATCTTCCAACTCCAAATTTTTGAGTATTTGTCCAAAACATACTCTAATGTTCCAAAGTTTTCCATTGATGTCGCCATAATTTGTCGATAGAATATTTTTTTGCCTTATGAATCTTGATGTTTCTTACGATCAGACGGATTAACTACAAAAATCTACAATAGTTAAAATATGAATGAATTCATAGATTTAGGCACTAAAATTTGAAGTAGACTAGAGTGTGCTTTGAGATTAATGAGGTTTATCGACAGGATGAGGCTTTGTGTTTTCATCATGGCAATCACAGTGACAGAGATGAGCCTCATGGTTGTTTACACAGTCAATACATTCATAGTGTTTTCTAGTTTCACACGCAGCACAAATCATACTTACTAGCAGTAAAATGAAGATGAATTTGTATTTTTTCTATTTTAACTGTGACATTAGTACTCCACTTCACTTCTTTGAAGTAGTTTATCAGTTAGATCGACATAACCTTGTGGATCAATCTCTTTGGCAAATCCCTTATCGATATTTATTAAATAAATTGAGTGTAAATGGGCATTTAAGATATCAGCATATGAGATTGGAGGATTTTTGTAATATCGATCACATAGATCTTTGATTTTTTTTATGTCGGATTCATTTCTTGCATTTGGTGGAATAAGAAAGGTTTTTGGAATTGGAATTAGTCCTATCACGGGAGTTGCCAAAGAAAATTTTGAGCAGTGTTGACTATACCTAGCAATTTTACTCATGATTCTTGCAGTAAAATAATCAATAGTATCCATGGCATGATCAGGGGGAGTAAAACCTGTTTCAATTTCAACAATTGTACTTCCACCACCTTTTTTTGCAAAAATATCGCACACTAAAATATCAGAAATTTGTTTTTCCACGTCCACTGAATGACCACGAGCAATCAGATTGGATGCACATATCAATTCTAAAACAGAGTGATTAATTTTTACAAGATTTTTTTGATATAGTTCTATTAATTGCTGACGTACATAGTGGAGTTTGGGCAAATCAGTTTCTTTCAAATTTTCAGATAGTTTATCAGTCACTTCATAAACATCATTACGGAATTTTTCTAAATCCATGTATCGGTAATTACTGAGTATAGAAGTTTAAGAATGTGTTAGGGTTTTAGAACTTGACAAATCTATTGGAAAAGGACTTACTAATAACCAAAATTGACATGATTGAACCAATTAGAATCAAAAGAGATAGAGAGCCGAATTCAGGTACGACATGAGGTTGAATAAGTGGATCACTGGTTAGAGTGAACATTGTTTTGAATTGTCTAGTCTCAGTACCACTTTGAACTTTCAGAATATAATCGCCGTCTTGTTTTAAGAGTGGGCTTTCAGTGTTTAGTTCAAAAGAAAAATTTCCATCAACATCAGATGATAGTTGTTGAATAGTTACAACATTCCCAATAGGATTAGTTATGACAATCAGCACTGGTGCAATAGTGTTTTGTGGTTTCAAGTATCCATTTATTTTGATAGTGGAGTGATGGTCATAAAGTGGCAAGTCAGTCCAGACAGTTAATGGAAACATTTCTTTGTAAAGATCAATTTCATATGAGTGAATTCGAACACAGTTAATACATGTGATTTCTGGTTTGGCAGATGATGTGTTATCAACATCAATTCCAATTGAGGATGGTATTTGCGAATCAGATATGGATTTTGTTGAATATTCACCACTCTCTTGGATTGATTCTGCGGTGCTCACCTCTATTGCATCTTGAACCAAAACCACCAAATTGTTTCGGTGATTATCCCGTGCTGAAAATACAACATCAGAGACATCAAACTCTTTTACAAATGTTACATTAAATGTGAATAAAACCTTGTTTGCATAAATTGTTTGCTCTACTGTTCCATCAAATATTATTCCATATGGATTGATTATCTGGATGCCTTTGTCACTATCCCATGTGATTGAAGTTGCAGTAGAGTCATTCATGGTGCGAGTACCGTGCATGTTCACATACATTTCTACATGTCTCACATTCTGTGGTCCTTGATCCTCATACAATAACAGTTTTATCTTAACTGGCTCGCCAGGTGTAACGGTTGTAGTCAAGACAGGATTGTTTAGTTGTTTTGCTGTAAATGATGCATCACCGATAGATACGGGATAGTCTTCATCACCAAATGTCTTTACAATTGATGGTGGGGTTGTTGCATCTGTAGCATAAGCAACGTCGGTCATACCGACAATTAAAAATACAGTTACAGATAATAATAAAACAATAGACTTCATCTAGTTTTATTCCATGATAAATGCATATTTATAATTATATTATAAAGCCCCTATAGAACCAGACAATTATCCCACATATTAAAATAAAAATATTTTGTACAAATAGGTAAAGAATCAATCATCTTAGCATCATTAATGACTGTCAAATATTCAAACCACCATAGTTTTCCATCCACATAGATTTAGATGATTTCTCTATTATTTTGAATTTCCCATCTCATTAGTAAAGTTAATCATAGCAATTCAAAGACAATTAACACTCAATACTTGTTCACTTGAATATTATACTATATTTTAAAAAATCTATTTGTTGCATAACAGTGATTTTCCCATTTTGGAGAACAGTATTTTCATACTAAAAATGATTAGATTGAGCATAATTCAGATAGAATTAATTTTTCAATCAAGTATAATTAGAAAAAATAAAGTACATACAATCAAACCAAATATCAAATAAACCTATGATTCTTTTTTGAAAATTCTTATTGCTTCTAAGTGAGAACAATTTGCTTTTAATCCCTTACCATGGTGAAACTTGTAAAAATTTTTGAATCCAGGGCATTCACAAGTATCAGATGTTACAAAATAAGATTTCTCAGGATCAGATGAAGACTTTATTTGATACAGATCATCATCGACTTTAACAACACCTCCATTTTCAACTAGTTTTTTGGCTTTTCGTATAGTACTTGCACTCATAATATAATTATCACACAGTTATTTTTTACTCTTTAATTTTTTCATAACATTGGACCAATCAACATCATCATTTTTACCTTGAGATAACGCATTTTCATAAAGTAGTTCAAAAACCCAACCAATAATCTCACCCCAGATTGCCTTGAGTGAATCTTCATCAGTCCAAACTATGCTTGCCTTAACAGCAGTCATTGCTAAAATATTGTTAGCGTTTTTGCTAGGATGTTTATTCCATTTTTCTATGACTTTATCACAAAATTCAAGAATTTCATTTTTTGTCAATACTAGTTTGTCAGGATCAAATGGGGTATTTTTCACCATACATAATATAGAAAGCCATAGTAAATTAGAATTTTCTCAGAATTTAATTTTATGATATAGGTACATAATTCCTCAAAGAAAAAAGAAGTACAATAATGACAGATATCATTAATCAGGCACAAATATCACATGAAAGTTACTAGACATTACACATGTTCAGATCTAACTAAACTCATATTCATACTGTAATTATTATAAACTGAGTTTACCATTTCTGTTTATTGACTTTGAAGAGATATGTAGCTACACGATTAATCACAATGTTTGGAGTTTTGATGATCACATTGCTCATTACAATTGCACTAGTAGGATCAAATATGGATACTATCTTAAAACAAGGAGTTGTTTTTCAAGTAAGAACTGAAATTACAGAAAATCCTGTAATTGCAAAAAGTTTTTCATCAGTAGATGAATTTGAATCATTTATTCAGACTCAAACTGAACAAAGGGTAAAGATTCTGGGATTAGACGAACCATGGTATTCTCCACAAAGAATTGGTCTAACAATGTATAAAATATTATTTTTAGATTTTGGTCATGCGGCATTTCTTACTAGTGATTCAGGTTCATCAGATGTCAGAGAAATAATTTTAGAAAAACTACCCAAAACTATTCTACTATTTACAACTGCGACAATCATAATATCAGTAATAGGTATTTTTCTAGGAGCACTGGCAGGAAGCAAGATTGGATCAGTAATTGACAGATTAACATCCAGTTTTGCAATAATTAGCTCCAGTTTTCCTGTGTGGTGGATAGGAATGTTAATGATATTTTTATTTTCGTTTGTATATCAGATTTTTCCTGCAAGAGCAACACCGTTAATTCCAGCAACAGATCCAAATTATATCGGATCCTTGCTATATCACATGGCATTGCCTTTGATTACAATTGTAATCATAGGTTTTGGATCATGGTCGTATTTAGTTAGAAATTTCATAGTAGGAATAATGCAGGAAGATTTCATAATTGCAAAAAAGACAATGGGAATTGATCAGAAAAAAATAATCTATACACATGCTCTAAAAAATGCAGCCCCGCCAATAATCACCATTCTAGCACTAAGCCTATCAGGTTCGCTAGGAGGTGCAATAATTACAGAAGCAGTGTTTGATTGGCCAGGTATGGGTAGACTCTATTTTGAGGCAATTACAGTCATGGATCTTCCCGTAATTATTGGTGCCACATACGTTTTGACAGTATTTTTCCTGATTAGCATATTTGTTGCAGATTTACTGTATGGGTATTTTGATCCAAGAGTGAGAACAGGATAATGAGTAGCATCACACCACAAGAAATCAAAAAGGAGTTTTTTAAAAGTAAGATAGGTATTGCAGGTATTACTATTTTATCGATTTTAATTTTCACATCAATTATTGTAGTGGTTGCAATTCCAGTAGATACTTTCAAAGATTGGAATAACCCAGGAAAGTGGATTTCATATCCCAAAGTTGCCATACCAGTATGGATTAATTTATTTTTGAGTGAAAAAATTCCTGAACATAAAATTTTGAATACACCAAATATCAACTATGATATGTCAGGAGACACATCAATTACAACTCATCAATTTGGCATAAATTTTGACTATGATGATTTTCCAAATGATTTCATTTATGAGTTTTCTGCAAAATATTCAGGAAAGCCATTGTTACAAATAGACATAATACGTCCAGATGGAATACAATTAAAATTATTATCAACATCATTACCATATTCAGATTTAAATTCAATTCACAGTGAAAGAATATTTTCTACAGATGATGCAATTAGAAAAAACCTATATTTACAATCAAATAAATTTTTATTTTCGTTAAGTAATTTATCTTCAGAAGATATCATTTTTTCTAAAACAGACAACCATACACCACTAAAAGGAAATTATGTTTTTGTGATCAAGATGTATGGAGATAATTCAAAAAATCAAATTCCAGAATCCAAACTAATCATAGGAGGTAAAGCTTTTGGAATTATGGGAACTGATGAGTTGAGACGAGATTTAGCTGTAGGACTGCTCTTGGGGACACCTTTGGCACTTTTCATAGGGTTGGTCGTAGCAATAGCATCAGTGATGATGGGTTTACTGTACGGAGCATATGCAGGATATAGAGGCAAAAAAACAGATGAAGTAATGATGCGATTTAATGACGTAATCTATGCGCTTCCAGCACTACCATTTTTAATTATTTTATCGATTACAATTAGCAACAGTATTTTCGTGATGGTGGGATTTTTGATGATATTTGGTTGGGTTGGAGTAGCAAAGGTTGCAAGAAGCATGTCATTGCAAATCAAAACTAGAGGGTATGTAGAGGCGGCAAATATGATGGGTCAGAAAAATTCAAAGATCGTACTTAGGCATATTTTACCGCAATTACTACCATATGCGTTTGCCAGTATTGCCATATCAGTACCAGCTGCAATTACAACAGAGGCAGGACTTAGTTTCTTAGGATTGGGCGATCCATCATTTCCAACATGGGGTCAAATTTTACATGATGCCAATGCATATGGAGCATCCGCTAGAGGGTTATGGTGGTGGATAATGCCACCAGGGATCATGATAGCAATAACAGGACTTGCTTTTGTATTCATAGGTAATGCGCTAGATGTAATTATAAATCCAAAGTTAAAAAGATAATAAAACTAGAGAACAAATTTTCGAATTAATTCAATAGCATTATCATTCAATTTTATTGAATAGCATGATGAATTTTCATCATTGAATGCTGCCAACTTGTTTGCAAATACTTTTTTACTGTGACCACCTTCAGATGCTCTGTCTGATTCATCAAAGCAAATGGACATTTGTTTCATGTTTAGATTATTTTTTAGAAGAAAAGCAATGAATTTTTTGTAATTTTCAGTATCAACCCAGTCTATGTTTTTTTCTTTACTTATTCCAATCCATACCTCAATGGAGTTTTGGTATAGGACTTTTTTTCGGATTTCATCTAATGCCATTTTATTCTCTAGAAATCAGGACGTTGCATTTTAGAGCCGCATCTAGGACAAGCACCCCCTTTGTGTTTGTTACTACAAACTAGACACATGTAACGCACTCCAGTACCGCCAGAGTTCATTCCAAAGAATCCACCGCCAGTTCTAGAATCACCGGATCCACTCATACGGCCCATGTATCGTTTTCTCAATAACATCGGAAACGCTATAAAAATAGCCATAGAAACAACAAGACCATACGGGAATGGAAGAATCATTTGCAATCCAATACTAATAGCAAGTGACGCAAACAAGAATATCAAATAAGTCTTATAATTAAACAATTCAACGAAAGTACATCCAAAATACTTATAAAGTTTTGTCAGTATTTCTCAGTTTTTCTCCATGACGATTTAAGAGGTTTTTCAATCTAGATAATTACCAGTGCTATAGAATCCCCACTACTATTCCAAGCAAAGATATCATCATCCCCATATGGAGATTTTACAATTAATGATACCAATCCAAAAAAGTTATGAAGATCAGTAATAGATGGATCAGCCGACCCACTTGGGTGAGAATGAACTGTTCCAACATAACTCATATCAAAAGGCAAAAAAGACTGAGGGAATCCTGCAAATGTGGGACCCGAATAATTAAACGGTGGAATTACTAGCCCGTCAATTAAGACATGTCCTTGTTTTGATTTACCTTTTAGAATAAGAATACCTTCGTTTGGATGCTTCATTTGACAATAAGACAAAATACTGTCTAAAACTTTTTTTTGCAAAGAAATTTGTCTTTCAAGTTTTTTCTTTTTGAACAACATACTAAGATGAGATAGTTTAGATCTAATTAAATTTAGGATAAGTAATAGTATAAACAGTATTAGAGAATGATCTTAGTTTAACTTCAACATCAGAGATTAATTTTTTGATACTAGAATGATCTTCGTTTATTTCAGATTGAAATGTTTTGATTTTTAATTCAGAATCTTCTTTATTAGAAAGGGTGTTTTTCAGATCTCGTGTAAGATCAGATAATTTATCAGGTTCAAGTGCAACCATTTGATTTTGAATGTTTTGTTTTTTATCTACAAAATCATTAACTTGTTTGATAAATCCATCTAACGCTTCCTCAGTTTCAGTTATTTGAGAGAATGATTTTTCCTGATCTTTGACAGATATTGAACCTGAGGAAATACCTTTTCTTACATTTTCTAAAATTAGTATTATGGAATCCCTATTTTTTAAAAGTAATACCTCAAAAGGGTCTTTAATCAATTTAGACAACAAATTTTTTTGCTCTTTATCCATTGATGAGGCATATTCATATCTACTAAGAGGTCTAGAAATTTTTGTAAATTGTGAGTCTATTTCATTTTTTATTTGATTTTTTTTGATGGTAATTTCATCTAAAATTTGTTTTAAATCCAAAAATTTCCCATATTCATCTGAAGTTTTTATTTTTTTAATCAAATCTTCAAAGGAGGTAATTTTTTTATCGAGAGAATCCACATAACTGTGAATTTCATTAATTCTTTGTTTTTTCTTAACAAGATTATTTTCCATATCATTGATTTCTTTTAGGGATTCCAAAATTTCAGCAGATATGAATTTTGCATTATTATGGTTTTTTAATAATTGTTGAATTTTAACGTGATTTGAATTCATTTGGATTAGAATTTCTTTTAATTTTTCTGCGTATTTTTTAGCAAAAATGTGTATTACTCTTGTTTGTCGTCCAAGAACATCTCCAATTTTTTTCAACATTTGATTTAAAATGGCACTTGTATTTTCAGCATCATCATAAGAGGCAATATCAGGTAAATGCATTGCGTCTTTTTTTATCATGTCAATTACTTGTTGTTTGCCTCTGACTACAATTATTCTAAGATGTTTATCTATTTCATCAACCTGGAGATTATCTTTTTCAAGAGTATTTCCAATCATGACGAGTTCTTTAATCAGGGGTTCAGTACTGTCTCTGAGAGATTTTATGTCAGATAGAATCTGCAATGTTCTTAATTCAAGGATTTGTCGTATAATTTCAGATACGTCAGATAATTGAATCTGTTTTTGTGAAGGAATTTCTTCAGATTTTTTTTCTTCTTTCTTTTTATTCCATCCAAAGACCATTGTTACAGTTGATCTCTGGGGATTAAATATGTTAGAGAGATAAAATTTAAAACTCACTCAGAAATACAAATAATTATGATAAAAAATATAAGAAAATCATTTCATACTGATTCAGTAAAGAAAACTATTACGATCAAAGCATCAAAAGAAAAAGTTTGGCATAAAATAAGCAACATTGTAGGACTTTCATCATGGGTGACAGATGTCAAAAAAACAACATACATTTCTAAAAAAAGAAGAAATGTTGGTGCAATACGCAAGATTACATTTACTGATGGCAACACTATAGAAGAGCACATAGTTGCATGGAAGGAAGGAGAGTATTTCACATATATTGCAACAGAGGGGTTACCTCTAAGAGCATATGTTGCAACAATTTCAATCAAAACAAAAAATAAAAAAACAACCCAATTAACATGGCAATCTTATTTCAATAGCAAAAAGATGTCAATAAAACAATTTATGAGATTTGTAACATTCATGGGGACATTTTATGAAGCATCTTTAGAAAATCTAAAAAAGTCATTAGAAAAATAGCACTAGAAGATAAATAAATCAAAGTGTAAATAGGATATCACAAAAATAGATTCGTGAGTGACATACGATACATCATCGTCTGTATTGTGCTTATTTTTTCAGGGTTTTTGATTTTAGGAGTGTTTGGTCATGATTATCAAATTGCAAACATAGAAGCCAAGGAGTTTGGTAAGTGTTATCAATACCATGACGACAAAGAACCAGTTGTAATAGACTGCTCATCTAAGTTAGTTGAACAGGCTTTATTTTTCATGATTGTTATGGTATTGATTGTGGGTGGGATCATATCTTTGATCAAGGGGATCAAAGATAAGTGGGATAATGAGGTCAAATCAAAAGACATGGTGGGTCCTGGTGAGGATAAAAATCTAGAAAAAGATTAGATAAAAAACAAAATAAATCACAGAATAAATTCAGTTATTTTTGAGTGATTATGATTCTTCAAATTCTTTAATATTATCTTCGTTTAATCGCTGAAAATATACTTCTTCGTAAGGCATTGTCTCTTATTTTACTTGCAAAAATTGTATTTAACCTTGAGACACACATTGCTCTTAATGCATGCCTAAAATTCAATTATAAAAGATATAAATTTTTTCAAAACATATCATCAAATAGAAAAGATTGAAAGTGTAAGTATTATTAAAAATTCACCTAAACAAATTCTACATGTAATTTTTTGTTAATAGAGTTCAATAATTTTTTTCATATTTCCAAATACTTGTTCTATTTCGATCATTCTTTCATTGAATTGATCATCAGTTAATTCATCTGGTTTTATCAAAGTAATTATTACTTCAGACTCATCACCACTAGAAACTATTCGCATAGGAACATCCCATTTTGATTCTTTATCAATAAACATATGATCTAAAATTCCAAGAGATTTGTTTTCATTGAATTTCAATCTAGCATTTCCTCTAGGTGTTGAAAAAGACCACCAACCATCAGAAGTCATCTTAGCATCAGGCATCATTTTTGGAGGAGAATTCAAAATAGCGTCAAAAGTATCACCTGTTTTTCTATTAACAAGAATAGAAATTGTACGCGATCTAATCATACCACAATATCCAATTAATGATTAAAAAGCATATAGTACAAATTCTTAGTGAGGGACTTATTTATTTAAAAGTTCTTTAATTTTTTTAAGATTTGCAATATTAGATTCATGAAACAGCATTATAGATTCAGACAAGGAATCAGGCAAAACAGTCTTGAGTTTTTGAACTAAATCATCGCCACTAGATATCATAGTATCAATTAATTTTTCAATCTCGTTTTTTTCATTTGACATTTAATTCACCTAAACAACAATTCAATTATCTTTTTTTATAAGTGTGGAGATTGTTCTTATTTTTTCTATTTTTTGGATATTTCTAGATACAATATCTCTAATCTTTTCAAAATTTTCAGCATCTAATTTTACCATCATATCATGAGTTCCAATAGTTCCAAACACTTCTTTAACCTGTTCTATTTCTTTTAATTTCTCCATAATGGTCTCTTCTGCACCAAGTTCACAATTAATCAAAACATACGCAATAGTCACAATACATCAAACTACAGTATGATATTTCAAAGTTTAGATCCAATTTTTTTCTCATTAAAAAATGAGGTATTTTTGGTCAAATTAGCGAAATAGTTGTGAATTATATTCAAAACAAAAAGTAAGTCAACACGGGATTAAAGCAAAAAATCAAATCAATGATACAAGATTGTTCTATTTGTAACAAACTAAAATCAAAGAAAGAAGAAACAAAATCTTAGAAAACATCAAAGAATCCAAATTCATTTTATTTTCTAGACGTTTATGAAAAACAAACGGAGTAAGATACAAAATGGATTATAGCATCAATCTAAAAAAATGATCGCCTAAAAAAGGATGAAAATTATTTTACTGTGATGAATCAATATTTTCAATCATATTTTTTTTATCATAAAGTAATTCATGAAATTTATGAGTGATGTGCCACCGGTAAAACAAAGCTTTGTTCAAGAATTCATGGGCTTTCTTAAGACCTTTGGCATTATTGGGTTAGCAATTGCGTTTGTTATAGGTGCAGCAGCATCAAAACTAGTAAGTGCACTAGTAACTGACATTATCAATCCAATTGTCGGATTAGCTCTACCATCAGGGGATCTTAAAACACTTCAAAGTAACATTGTTAACAGTGCAACAGGGTCTGTTTCTGAATTCAAGTATGGGGACTTTATCGCAAATATCATAGATTTTGTAATAATTGCAGTAATTGTATTCATAATGTACAAAGTATTATCAAAATTCAAACTAGTAGATGACAAAACAAAGACATCCTAAAAAAGCACATAATTAATTTGTATTTAGTTAGATATATCAAAAACAAATATCATCAACATACAAAGTGAGATCATATAAAACTTAAAAAGTGAAAAAAATAATCAAACCACATGGCAAATGATCAAGAAAGTCAGCAGAGAATAATCGAATTACTAGAAAAAATCCTAAAAGAGACATTGGAAATAAAGACAAACACCCAGATCACATCAGATTTTGCCACATTAAGATCAGAGATAATCCACAGGACAAAAGGCCAGCAAGTCAATCCATAAAAGCACGATAAGGTTTCTGTAAATTTTTATTCAAGTAGGCTATTCAGTATTAAGGATTGATTATGCCTTCTTTGACTAAAAATTGAATTCCTTGAATGAATGAGTTATCATCAATTTTTCCATCTGCCCACCATCCAGCATTGTTTTTGATCCAGGATGGTATTTGATTTGAACCAGTTCCTGAACTATGAGTAGATGGAATACTCATTATTTTTTCTTTGATCAAAAATTGAATTCCTTGAATGAATGAATTATCATCAATTTGTCCGTCTGCCCACCATCCAGCATTGTTTTTGATCCATTTTGGAATAGTAATCTGAGGAATTACAGTTGTAGACATTTCAGATTGCACCATGTTTAATTCAAATTTTTTAAAAAGAGGTCTTTCAAAATCATCATGTCCAATGCCTAATAGTACAATTTGCATAGAATACTTGCCTTCTACAGGTGCATCAAGTATTCGTGTATCAATGCCATTTGGTAAAACAATTCCAAAGGCCATGGTTTCTTTTCCAGACGGATCCGTTAAACCATACCCATATCGTATATCAGCAGAAGTGTTTCCTTTGGGATCAAAAATTACAATAGAAAAAACAAAATCCTTGCTTTTAGAATATCTAGAATCATAAGAGGCAAGAGCCCTAAACCCATTATCAAATAAAAGTTCTTCAGTTACTATTGATAATTGGGATTCAGGTGTAATTACAACATTTATTTTAGAATCAGAGTTTTTGAATTGTTTTAGTTCGTCATTATTAATCATAAAATGTATGATGTTAGTATTTTTGTCTGAATATTTATCATAATGCAAATCTTTTGGAAGAATCAAAACATTATTGAGTGTACCATAAAAGCTGTCTATATTTTTAAAAGGTACGAAATTTTTCGGTATTTCAAAATAATTTTTTACGAAATTTGTGTGTTCCACATGTTCCCAATTAAAAGGCATTTGAAAGATTATTGATTGAGATGATTCATCATAGTGTAATTCGGTAATCGGATCTTGAAAATTTTTTGCCAAAATAGAATATTCAGTGCCAGATGCAGTTATCTTGAACTGTTGTTCATTAGGTATGATTACAACAGTTTCAAAGTGAATATCTTGTGCAGTTGATGTTTTTGGATTTTTTGCACCAATTATGTCAGTTTTTACAGTATATTGTCCACTATTAACAAACACAGGTCCAGAAATCACAGGTATGCTAGAAGAGGTAGAGGCTAAAGCATTTGGCACAATTGGATCAACATCACCATAATATTTTGTACATTTCCACAGTTCTTCTTGCTGACACTCTGATCTAGGTTGTATTTTGATATCTAGCTCCCCATCTTTATCAAAAAACATTTGATTTGCAACCAACTGTGCACCATAAAATATTTGAACTCTATAACTTACATTTTCTACATTTATGTTAGATGTAATATCAAAAAATCTAATTTTTAGATTTGCATCAGAATATTTCTCAGGAGTAAAATCCGTAGGAAGTAAGGATGTGCTTACTGTTACTTCACCAGTTCCAAAACTAATTGGTGGTGCTTGAGTGCCACCATGGTGTTGAGCAAAAGACAGCGGAAAAGTAATGGAAAGCGCCAATATTATGTAAAATAGCCATAATTTTGATGTCATATTTTGTAACGTAATACTTGGAAAAATCATTGATAATTTCAACTTTTCAATTACATGTGAATGAGAATGTCACTATGAAGATGATTTTAGCATGAATTTTTTCAAACATATGCTCAAATTTCATAATTAGTAAAAAAAGAGTCAGCCTTTGAAGATATGATATTCACAAGGTTTCTGTGTGGATCAACTGTAAGAGAATGTAAAAACAACATCATTAATCATTGTGTTTATCATGATTAATTTTTGAATTCATTTAGGAAAAAATTAATCACACTAGAATTGAAATTGCCAATATTCAAGTTATCATAGACATATTATAATAAGTGAGAAAATAATTAACAATATGTTTCTAAATATTGCAGGCATATTTTTACAGTTAACTCAAAAGATTGAAACGCCGACGCTTGCAATAATTATTAGTTCCATCACGGCGACAATTTTTATAATCACATTATTGATAACTTGGAAAAACGTTAGAGAAAACACAAAGGCGACATATTCTCAACTATTACGAGGGTTTCACGAGGATCTTACAAACAGGTTAGACAAAAATTCAATTCTTAAAACTACAGAAGATTGCCAAAGATACGCAAATGATTATTTAAACACCATAGATCAAATTGCGTTTCTAGACATACACAAAAAAATTCCTGTAGGAATCGCCAAATATCTTAGCAGATTCTTTGCTTATGGTTTGATAATAATTGATTGGTATGATCATATGGTAGGCGAGGATTTTAACAAGAGTGCTAGAAAAAATTGGCCGAATTATTTTCTATATTGTCAAAAATATGGAATAACACCAAATCCAGATGACAAACTCCCAAAGATAATGTTAGATTATAATTTGTTACGAGAAAAAGAATCGAAAACATAGAGCATCAACCATAAATTATGTATGTATGACTAGATTTTATGGAATCTATTCAATATGAAATTAGACGAATTTTTGGATTTTTATTTATTTGCGTAGCAGCTGCGGTGGCAATTGCATCAATTACAAGTGAAATTGTATTTCTAAATCATTTACCAAGTTATTTGTATGGAGTTGTTTGGCTTGGAACATTTGGGATAATTTTTGGCTTCTATTTTATGCATTTTAAACAAAAAATTCCATTAATACGAAATCGTATGAAAAACAGTTTGTCATGGCCACGGTATGTTAAAATAATAAATGGTAGTTGTTGGGCAGTGCCTTTTCTTCTAATTGGGATTTTTCCACAATATTTTCAATATCTGATTTTGTTAGGAATAGGATTAGGAAACTCCTCAACGTATGTCTTCATGAGAATTTTTAGTCATCAAAACAATAAAGAACAATTTTTAGTAGGCGTGATTGCATTGCTAGCAATTCCAATAGCTATTGAAATCGATACATCCTTGTTTGTATCTCATCAAGATATCGCCGTATTGTTATCTAGAATTTTAATTTCAATTTCATATGCCATAGGTGGCACATATGCGTTATTTTCAAAAATCAAAATATAAAATAATTAGTCAAAATACAGTATTTTGATTTTTAATATTTAGACTTGATTGAATTGATATTTTTTGTCATTGTTTAAATTTAATTTCAATCATATTTTTGAAAATGTAAAGACCAAATGCAAATATACGATATGCCCAATTATCAATCATGGGTAAGAGAGAAGTTAAGAAAAGCGTAGAAGCAATGATCATAAAATGTGCAAAGTGTGGTCACATACAAGCAAATCATTTGGCCATAACACCACATAGTCAACGAGATTCACAAGGAGGGAAACTGGTACTTTCTAAATGTAAAACGTGTAACTGTAAAGAGTTTAAATTTAAAACAAAAGACACATTCAAAGGATTTTTTCAAAAAAAGTGATTAAAAACCAAGTTTAGAATCTAATTCACAATAACCCATTAATCATGAATAAAAATTCGGCAAGTAAGGGTATAAGAGGAAATAGTCTACGCCAGGTAAGGGATTCGAGCCCCTGCACGCTTGCGCGTAGCCGTTTTCGAGACGGCCGCCGTACCACTTGGCTAACCTGGCAAGAAATCTTAGAAGCAGCTACATAATAAAACAAGTATGTACTAGTCGTGATTCAAACGATAAACACAAAATAGCATAAAAAGGCAATAACAAACAATGGGACTGAATCTAAAAGAACTGGTAGTCAGAGAGAAAACAACGTTAGAAGCATTTTCATCAAAAGTCATAGCAGTTGATGCATATAATGCAATTTATCAATTCCTAGCAAGCATACGAGGTCCTGACGGATTGCAATTATCAGATTCAGAAGGAAGGATAACCAGCCATCTTAGTGGGTTGCTCTACAGAAATATCAACTTTCTATCTTTAGGAATAAAGCCAGTATACGTGTTTGATGGAAAACCACCATCATTAAAAACTGCAGAAATTGAAAGAAGAAAACAAATCAAAAAAGATGCTACGGTAAAATATGAAAAGGCAATTGCAGAAGGAAACATGGAAGATGCAAGAAAATTTGCACAGCAAACAACTAGTATGAAAGATGGTATGGTCAAAGAGTCAAAACAAATTTTAACTTATTTTGGAATTCCATACATTGATGCGCCTTCTGAGGGGGAAGCAACTGCAGCTCATCTGACAAATACAGGACATGCATATGCATCAGCAAGTCAAGATTTTGATTCAATATTATGTGGAGCAAAAAGACTGATAAGAAATTTTACAAACAGTGGAAGAAGAAAACTTCCCAATAGAAACACGTATGTGGAAATTGAGCCAGAAATAATTGAAACACAAAAATCATTAGATTCTTTGGGCATTACAAGAGAGCAGTTAGTAGATGTCGGGATCTTAATTGGTACTGATTTTAATCCAAATGGTTTTGATAGAATAGGACCGAAAACTGCATTAAAAATGATCAAGCAACATTCACGATTAGAAGACATACCGCAAATTCAAGAACAATTACATGGAATTGATTATGAGCAAATACGGAAAATATTTCTTGAGCCAATAGTGGCAGATGTAGATGAGATAGTATTTGGGAATGTAGATTATGAAGGAATGAGTAATTACCTAGTCAAGGAAAGAAGTTTTTCAGAAGATAGAATACAATCGTCATTGAATCGACTTAAAAAAGCACTGGAAAAAAAGAGTCATAATTTAGATCAGTGGTTTAGTTAGATTTCAATTTAATAACAAGTCAAATGTAAAATAAAAAATGATCCAGACAGAAGCAAGAAAAATTCTCAAAGATGCTCCAATCATGTGGAGACGAATCAACTCTATTGGAATCATTCTGGATTGTAACTCTACTTATGCTAACAAGTTAGGGTATACAAAATCCGAGATTTTAGGCAGGCCGGTATTTGAACACGTGCCAAAAGAATCATGGGAAATCATGAATGATTCGTTGAAAACATGGTTTGAAACAGGAAATGTGACAGACAGGAAAATTACGTTTAAAAAACAAGATGGCAGTACATTTCCAGGTCTATTGCATGCAACTAGTCTTTACGATGAAAAGAAAAATCTACTGGGAAGCAATACTGTAATTTTTGATCTTACAGAAATGAATGATGAAAAAATTGATGAGTTTGAAAAGTTTTTCAGAGAAGCAAAAAATAAACTAGATGAAATTAAAAATAAAGAATATAAAAAACTAGATGAAAATTCCAAATCAGAATACGATGGATTAAAGAAAATGTTTGACATGCTATCAACAACTGATTTGAAAGGATTAAAAACATAAAATGTACTAGAAATAATTCTTTGAGATTAATTGGATTTTTTTTGAATTGATTTTTGTAGTTCAGCAAATGCAGACTGTATTTCAGTTACAGCTGTGCCGTCTTCCAAAGTACTAACATCGCCAATAGTTTCGTTATTAGCTATTGCTTTTAGCAGTCTTCGCATAATTTTACCACTACGAGTTTTGGGCAATGTTGTTACAAAATAGATTTGTTTTGGAGTAGCTATTGCACCAATATCAGTTCTTATTTTTATGGATATTTCTTTTTCCAAAATTAAAGTATCAGTAGATACATTTTGTTTTAAAACTACAAATGCGATGATTGTCTCGCCTTTGATTTCATCTGGAATCCCACAGACAGCTGATTCAGCCACATCATGATGAGATACAATACAGCTTTCAAGTTCTGCAGTTCCTATTCTATGTCCGGATACTTTGAGTACATCATCGGCTCTTCCCAGTAACCAAAAATATCCATCTGTATCTTTTAGAGCATAATCACCAGGATAGTAACAATTTTTGTACTTTGACCAATATACATCGCGATATTTCTCATCATCACCCCAAAGAGTCAAAAGCATTCCAGGCCAAGGATTTTTAATTACAAGATAACCCTTAGTGTTTGGAGGCACATTGTTTCCAGTTTCGTCTACAACTGAAATACTCAATCCAGGAATAGGCAGAGTTCCAGAACCGGGTTTTAGTGGAATTGTTTCCAATCCAGGCAAAGCAGATATCATCATACCGCCAGTTTCAGTTTGCCACCAAGTATCAATGATAGGGCATTTTTCTTTTCCAATTATTTTGAAATACCATTTCCACACTTCAGGATTAATCGGTTCACCTACACTTCCCAACAATCTAAGAGTTGAAAGATCAGATGAATTTGGAAGTTCATCACCAAACTTCATAGACATTCGTAATGCAGTTGGAGTTGTGTAAAGAATTGTTACTTTGTATTTTTGAATAATTTTCCATATTCGTGATACATCAGGAAAATCTGGTGCGCCTTCATACATTACTTCAGTTGCACCATGTAGTAATGGACCGTAAACTACATAGCTATGTCCTGTAACCCATCCAATATCAGCTGTGCAAAAAAATACATCTGAATCTTTAATGTCAAATCCCCACTTGAATGTAGAATACAAATGAGTCAGATAACCACCGGTTCCATGCAATACGCCCTTTGGTTTTCCAGTTGTTCCAGAAGTATACAAGATGTAAAGAGGGTGAGAGCTATCTAATTTTTCTGCAATACAAGTATTAGAAATATTATGCATTAATTCATTCCAAAGCATATCTTTTGAAGACATGTTAATTTTGTTTTTTGTCCTCTCTACCACAATAACATTTTGAATAAAATTAAAATCTTTTATTGCTTCATCAATTACTTCCTTAAGTTTAATGACATTGCCTCGTCTATATCCACCATCAGCAGTTATCACAATTTTTGATTTTGAATCGTCTATTCTGTCTTTAATTGCTGCTGCACTAAATCCAGAAAATATCACAGTATGTATCGCACCAATTCTAGCACATGCTAGCATCGATATTGGTAGTTCTGGAATCATTGGAAGATAGATAATTATCCTATCACCTTTCTGAACACCAAGTGATTTGAGCACATTTGCAAATTTTTGAACTTGAGTCCACATGTCTTTGTAAGTGAGAACTCTAGATTCACCGTTCTCACCCTCCCACAAAATTGCAGGCTTGTCAGCCTTGTTTTGCTGATGAATATCTAGCGTATTGTATGAGGCATTAATCATACCACCTACAAACCACCTAGCAAAAGGAGGACTCCAGTCAAGTGTTTTTTTCCAAGTTGAAAACCAAGAGAGATTTTTTGCTTGCTTTTCCCAGAAGGTGATAAAATCAGAGTCTGCTTCTATTCTAGTTTTAGTATCATTATTTCCAAGGCCGATATTAATCCCTGACATTATAGTTGTGTAGAGTGTCAGACTAGAAAAAGTTAAAGAAAAAATAATTTAAAAAAATTATTGTGCTTCCATTCTGGCAAGCCAATCGTCTTCGTTGTTTGATGTTGCTGTTTTCACCTGTTTTGGTGGTTCTGGAATTGTTGGTAGAGATTCAGCAGTAAAGGGTACGGCTGAAGAGTAAATGATTGGTTCTGTTGGTGCCTCTGGAAGTATACTCTGAACTTGTGATTCAGAATTACCCAGATATGAAACGGCTAATTCTTGGATATGTTTTTGTGGAGGTGCTGTTATGTTTAGTACTTCTGCATCAAGATCTGCAATTCTTCTCTTAACGTTTGAGATTTCTGCAGTTTCGTGAGTAACGTGCTCAATTAGTTCTGCAGAGCATGTCTTTACTGTCTCAAATGTATTATCAGAGATCTCATTGCTCTTGTATTGTACTTTGGCATCAAATAGCAACATCTTTGTGGACTTCAACTGTTCATCTAACTCTGTCAATCTTGCTTCAAGTTTGGCTTTGATTTGTTGTTCTGCTTCATCTAATGATGCAAGTTTTGACTTGTATTTTTCATGAATTATTTCTGCGTCTGCTTTCATGTCATCATTTTCTGAAACAATATCAATCAAGGCTTTTAGACGACGTAGAGTTAGTTGTTTTTCGCGAAGAAGTCTTTGAGAGTCTAGTCTCCACTTTGGAATGAATATAACAACATTGCCTTGAACTACCAGTTGCTCATATTGGATTTGCTGTAATCCTTGAGAACCGCAGTCAACGCCTACTGATTGGATGCTTCCATCAATGTCAGTTATTGTTCCAATGACTTTGCCCATGAATGTTCCGTACATGTCTTTGACGTTTTTACCGATAATATCGATATCGTCGTGTGTCATGGCTTAAGGTTTAGAGATTTGTATAACCAACAAAGTGTGAGAAAGGTTACTAGTTTTGGTGAGATTATTTT
>CALKVM010000018.1:0-26973 GCA_938049695.1 uncultured Candidatus Nitrosoarchaeum sp.
GTAAATCAGCTTGCTATATCAACAGATGAAGATATTAGAAAAATGTACCATGAATCAGTAATCAAAGTGTACAAACAATACAGTCCCTATAGTTGATTAGCCATTTATTATAGCAACCATATTAGTGATTTTCCACCAATTAATGCACCAATAGATAGTCCTATGTTTGCTATGAAATTAACAGCTAAAGTGCCATAATGATGGTTATCCAAGAAATTACTAGAGTCAAGCGCAAATGATGACATTGTAGTAAGTGAACCACAAAAACCAATTGCAGTTAAGAGTGAATATCTTCCATCAAGATTTCATTGTTCTGATAAAATGACAAACATTCCAAGGCAATTACTCAGATGATTATTAATTGTGATCATGAGTTTATTCAAAAAGATAGTTTGTTTTCTTGTATTTTTAAATTTGTTTAACAATTTTTATTTTTAACATTTATTACAATGTAGTTACTATATCAAATAAAAATCATTTTTAACAAAATTAGAGGAATTTTTTGTAATGAAAGTTTTGTTTTAGTTATAAAATTACCTGTTTCAATCTATTTTTATTGTATTAATGATATAACTGTCTGTTATTAATGATAGAAAATTATTCATATGATTATGATGTCAAATGTCAACTAGATACTTGTAAAACATATCCCATAATAACAGATTCTGAAAGAGGGGAAATGTTTTGTGGGGGATGTGGTCTTGTTTTAGTACAAAACATATCTGATACTTCACATGAAAGTAGTGGTTACAATCAAGATTTTATGAAGTTGTCAAGAACAGGTCCTTCAATATCATTAACAATGCATGATAAAGGATTATCAACTATAATTGGTGCAGATAAAGATTTTTCAGGTAATGCTTTATCAAGTAAAACAAAATATGAATTTAATAGACTTCGTACATGGGATCAAAGAAGCAAGTCAAGATCAACTGCAACATTAAGCAAGGCTTTTACTTTATTGAATGGAATGAAAACAAAATTAGGAATACCTGATAATGTAGTTGAAAATGCAGCCTATATTTACAGAAAAACAGTTAGTGCAAAACTCACAAGAGGTAGAACTATGGCTTCTTTAGTTTCTGCATCCTTGTATGCTGCATGTAGAGAGAACAATATACCTAGAACGTTAGACGATATTGCCAATGCGGGAAATATCGAAAGAAGAATTCTATCTAGAGATTTGAGAACAATTATCAAAAAACTCGGATTAAAGCTAAATCAGTATGATATTTCATCATTTATTTCCAAGATTTCAAATAATATGAATTTGAAAGAAAAGACGAAGCGAGACGCATTTGATATCCTAAAACGTTGTGAATCTGAGGAAATAACTGCAGGAAAACATCCGGTAGCACAAGCAGCTGCTTCTTTGTATATTGCATGTATAATTAATGGAGAAAAAATCAGTCAAAAGAAGTTTTCAAAGGAATCTGGGGTTAGTGATGTCACTATAAGAAACAGGGTGGTATTAATTAAAAAAACACTCAAAATTATAGAATAATAAAATGAGTATAAAATTAATTCATTGTGAATGTGGGATATGTAATCACGGTATTGATTTAGAATGTATTAAAAAAGAATGTCAGTGTTGTTTTAATTTTCATATTAGATCAGGCTAATAGATCAAAATCCAAAAATAAGTTATTTAAAGAAATCAAACTCTTGATCTCTTTTTTGTTTAGGTAGATCTTCCATTACAGCCTGTACTACTTCATTGTGATTATATGTGAGATGTCGTAAGAATTTTGCAGATTCATCAGCTCTTTTCTTTGCGTCTGCAAATAACATTTCAGGACTACTTAGTTCGTTCATCATGGTGTTACATTCTTTACATGGTTCAAAATCAAGATAGAGTTTCATAATTTGTGATCCTCCTTCTTAGTATTTAGACTATTTTATGGATTGAGTCGTAGGCGTGTCTTTTTTTCTGGGCTTTACCTTATCAATGGAATCAAGTAGATCTTGCTGTGTTATTTTAATATCTTTGATATTCTTTGATTTTACACTAACATGTCTTTTCAAAGCAAGAATTGCAGCTCTGTTTGTGATAGCAGCCATCTCTGCACCACTAAATCCATTTGTTAATTCAACAATTTTTGTTATATTGACATCGTTTGCTAGTGGTTTCTTTTTGGAATGAATTCTAAATATTTGTTCTCTTCCTTTAGAATCAGGATTTGGAACCTCAATAATTCTATCAAATCTACCAGGTCTAAGTAATGCTTCATCAACAATATCAAGTCTGTTTGTAGCACCAATTATCAAGACATTATGTAGTTCTTCTAATCCATCAATTTCAGTAAGAATCTGAGAGACAACATTTTCTGTTACATGTGAACCTGAATCACCACTACCTCTTCTTGGTACAAGTGCATCTACTTCATCAAGGAATATTATACATGGTGCTGCCTGACGAGCTTTTCTGAAAATTTCTCTTACTCCTTTTTCAGATTCACCTACCCATTTTGAGAGTAGTTCTGGACCTTTAATGCTGATAAAGTTAGAATCAGTCATTGTTGCTAATGCTTTTGCAATCATTGTTTTTCCAGTTCCAGGTGGACCATAAAGTAAGATTCCTTTTGGAGCTTCTACATCAACGTACTCAAAAGCTTCTTTGTGTTTAATTGGCCATTCCACAGCTTCGCGTAACTCTTCTTTTAATTCATCAAGACCACCTACATCCTCCCAGTTAACATTTGGAATTTGTACTTGAACTTCTCGTAATGCACTTGGCCTTACTTCTTTTAATGCATCTCTAAAGTCATCACTTGTGATCTTAATTTTTTGAAGAATTTCTGTAGAAACTTTTTCCTCGCTGAGATTAATTTTAGGTAGAATTCTTCGTAAAGATCGCATGGCTGCTTCTTTGGATAACATTTCAAGATCAGCTCCTACAAATCCATGTGTTATTTTTGCGATTTGTTTGAGATCTACTTTTTCATCAATTGGCATTCCTCGTGTATGAATTGAGAGAATATCATATCTTCCTTCATCATCTGGAATTCCAATTTCAATTTCTCTATCAAATCTACCAGGTCTTCTAAGAGCAGGATCAATTGAGTCTGGTCTGTTAGTAGCTGCAATCACTACAACTTTACCTCTGCTTTTCATACCATCCATCAATGTTAAAAGTTGAGAAACAATTCTTTTTTCAACTTCTCCGGAAACCTCATCTCGTTTTGGGGCAATTGAATCAATTTCATCAATAAATACAATACTTGGAGAATTTTCTTCTGCTTGTTTGAAAATATCTCTAATTTTTTCTTCGCTTTCTCCATAATATTTTCCCATAATTTCAGGCCCACTAAGTGAAATAAAGTGAGCACTAGTCTCACCAGCAACTGCTTTTGCCAATAGCGTTTTTCCGGTTCCAGGTGGACCGTATAACAACACGCCTTTTGGAGCTTCCACGCCTATTTTCTCAAATAATTCAGGATGTTTCATAGGTAATTCTACCATCTCACGAATCTTTTGAACTTCATTTTTCAAACCTCCTAATTCATCATATGTAATTCGTGGAATAGTTGCATCAACTGCTTTTGTCATGGGACCAAGCTTGAAGATTGTACTTTCAGTTACAATTACTGGTTTTGATGGTTTTGTATTGGTTATGATAAATTGTATTTTTCCACCCATTTGAGTTGGTAATTGGATTGAATCATGAACAGTAAAAACATGATTTTGGAAATTTGTAATCATGACATCATGTAATTGTTCTTCATCAATAGATAATTTTTCAATTGGAGATAAAGTAATTTGTTCGGCATCAGCAGCTTCTACAGATTTTATAGAAATTTTATCACCAATTCCAGCACCAATATTTTGTCTAGTCATTCCATCAATTTTGATGATACCTGTACCATATTCTTCAGGAGATCCAGGCCAAAGCTTTACATGAGTTTTTTTGTTGTGTATTAATTCTAAAATTTGTCCTGGTTTCCATTTAGTATCTTCAATTATTTTAGGATCAACTATAGCTCTTCCTCTTCCCACATGTTGTTGTGGAATTTCAACAATTTTTAAAATAATTTCACTCATTTTTTTTCTCCATAAAAATTAGTGGGGTTTATTCAACCTCCACCTTTTTGCCTTTTGGCTTCTCATCTTCAATTAATTTGAAGACTAGTTCAAGAATTCCATTTTTGTAAGAAGCTTTTGCAGAGTTTTCATCCACTTTGTATTTGATTGGAACTTTTACATGATATTTCTTTTCACCATGTTCTGCAGAAATATCTACAATTTTATCTTGTACGAGAATTTTAACGTCTGTCTTTTCAACTCCAGGTATCTCAACTACAAGTTTTACCAGTTTTTCTTTTTCATCTACAATTGCATCTACAGTTGGTTCTCTAGTATTATCTGATAGAGGTAATCCTGGTTTTACGTTTCCATATTCTTTTACAACAGGTTTTCCATCAGGACCAACAGTCATGGTATAGCCATAATAAAATGGACTAGAGTTGGAACCATTTTCCTTAAATTCTTCAAATATGTCATCTATATCAAAAAAAGAGCTTGACATTTTCTTGAAGGTTCTATTAAATTCATCATCAAACATTGTCATATTTATCTATCCAATGTAATGTATATTACATTATATAAATATTATGAATATTTATGTAATTTCTTACATAATCCTATTATAATTGACATCATATAGTTATACGATGAGGATTGTGTCTATTCCTGAAATAGTTAGAGAAATTGTCACGAGAAATCGTTCAATTTATGATTGTATGAAAATGGATTTGATTAACTATACAGCATTGGCTGTAAAGATTCAACCAGAAATTGAAAAGGTTGTGGGCGGTTCTGTGAATCTCAATACAATTGTAGTTGCCATAAAACGATATGCTGATTCTTTTGAAATTAAAGAGAATATCAAAGAAGAATCTATTTTGAAAAATGCAAGACTCGTATTAACTGATGGAATGATGGATATTAAATTTTCAAAAAAAGATTCTGCAGAGATGGATCCTATATCAATTTTAGATAAATTTTCAAAAATTACCAGCAATTATGAATTTTTTAGATTATCTGATTCATTTAGATTCCTTACAGAGGATATGGAAAGTATTAGAGAAATTTTTGAAAATATGCCAAATAGAGAAAACATGTTTAGTACGGGTCTTGCAAAGATTCGAATTTCAATTCCAGTAAACCAAAATCAATCAGATGTAGTATCTTATGTTGCAGAGATTTTACATTATAATGGAATAGAACTTGTAAATGCGTTTTTCAGCCAGGACAGTATAATCATAATTTTAAATGAAAAAGATGCTTCTAGAGCATATGAAATACTCCATTCAGATATAGTTAGAATTGGATAAATTCTGAATTTATTTATGATTTATTGAGAAAAATGATCTCATAGGATATATTCAGTAATTTTATGGGTATGATATAATTGGTCAGAAATAAGAAGAAAATAGTCATTTTAGGAGGAGGATTTGCAGGAGTAGAATGTGCCAGAAAATTAGAGTCGTATTTTGGAAATAGTTCTGAAATTGAGATGGTAATGATAAGTGAGGATAATTTTCTATTATTCACTCCAATGTTACCTCAGGTAGCATCAGGTATGATTGAAACAAGGCATATTGTAATGCCTATTAGAGCAATTTGTAAAAAAACTAAATTTTATGAAGGCAGAATAAAGAATGTTGATCCTTTTGGAAAACTTGTAACATTATGGGGTACGGGTGAAAAAAGAGGTATTTCAATTCATTATGATTATTTGGTAGTTGCATTAGGTAGTGAAACCAATTTTTTTGGAATGGCAGATGTTGAAAAAAATGCTTACACAATGAAGACTCTCAATGATGCAGTAATGCTAAGAAATAGAGCAATAGATATGCTTGAACAAGCTGAGAATGAAACAGATCCTATTCTTCGAAATAGTTTTTTGACATTTGTTGTAGTGGGTGGTGGATTTGCAGGAATTGAAACTGCAGGAGAATTGATGGATCTTCTATTAGATGCGAGAAAATATTATCCTACAATTCACAAAGGCGATATTCGTGTAATAGTTTTAGAAGCTCTTCCGATGATTCTTCCTGGTTTTAATGAAAAGTTAGCAGAGTTTGCAAAAGGGAAGATGATAGAGCGAGGTATTGACATTAGACTCCGAACAGCAGTTACGAGTTTTGATGGAATAGAGGTTATTGTAAAATCATTAGATGAAAATCCAAAAGATCCTATGGATGAATCAAAGATGAATGTAATTAGAACTAAAACGTTGATTTGGACTGCAGGTGTGACACCCGTTAATACAATTAAAAGATCAATGTTCAAAACTGATAAAGGTAAAGTTATTGTAAATGATTTTCTTGAAGTTCCAGAATTTTCAGGGGTTTTTGTAATTGGAGATTGCGCATTATTTATGGATCCTCAAACAAATAGACCATTTCCACCAACTGCACAAATTGCAGAATCACAAGCTAAAATTGCAGCCTATAATCTGAATGCTTTAATTAAAAATTTAGAGAAGAAAAAATTTGAATATCATTCTAAAGGACAAATGGCAATAATTGGAAAAAGAACAGGTATTGCGACGTTTTTAGGGATGAATATTTCTGGATTATTAGCTTGGCTTATTTGGAGAAATGTCTACCTTTCAAAAATTGCATTACCTGATAAAAAAATTAGAGTTTTTTTAGATTGGACAATTGATTTGTTATTTGACAGGGATATTTCAAGACTGAAACTCGTAAAACATGAGACAGAAAAAGAATACAAAGTTCTTGATGAAGTTGACGATGTTTGGTAATTATTTTCTTAGTCTTTGAATTAACATAATTGTAATAATTTTATTAGATTTTAGAGTGAATTGATTTTGCTAACGTATTTGAGTATCATCATTTTTAGTTGATGTCTTTCTTTTTTTCATTAATATCACTCCAACTGCAATTCCAATTATTACAATAATTCCAAGTATAATGAAAATTGTTTGGGTTATAGATTCTGTTTCTTTAATTGGTTCAGATATTATTTTAAAAGAATTAACAGATTCTTCAAATCTAGAAATTTGATCAGTAAAATTATCTACTCCATTACTATATGCAAAAGTATAAAATTTTTCAGGAGTTGAAATAATCACTTCTCTAAATTGTACATTATATGATGTTCCATTACTTTGAAAAAGACCTCTAGCATTAGTAACATATGCTTGTTTTTCATTAACTGTTAATTTTTCTTGAGAAATAATTTCCAAATTGCCTGACTCAAATGCTTTTTTTAGGAATTCATCTTTTTCTTGAATCAAATCATCCAAAGTTTTTCCCTTGGTATTAGAAATGGTTAGAGAAATTACTGGGTTAATTAGTCCAACTTTAGGTCCTACAGCAACTACATCTGGAGAATTTTCATCAGTTTTTTTTGGTTGTTGTAATAACCAGCCTTCAGGTACATTAAAGACAATATCTAATGCTTTATTTTCATAAAGCTGATTACCTGAAGAACTTACAATTGGTGTGGTAATTCTTTCAGGATCTGATAGTTCAAGTAAATCAGATATTTCGGAATGATTTACAACTTCAACTTTTGTAATTCTTACTTGTTCAGTATCTACTGGAATGTCCTTATCTCCTGTTTCCACCAAAGCAATCTTGTCAAGTGTTTCAAAACTTTCTTCTGTTACAATCCTACCAAAGACGGTATACTGTTCATCAAGAAAGTTTGAATCTTTATGAACTATAAAAAATTGAGAGCCTGCACTGTTTGGATCAGCTGATCTTGCCATTGAAACAATTCCTCGTGTATGTTTTATTGTATTAAATTCAGCATTTACAGAATTACCTGGTCCTCCAGTTCCCCAAGTGCTTTTATTTCCATCTTTTGTATTTGGATCTCCACCCTGAATCATAAATCCGGGAATTATTCTATGAAATAGAGTATTATCATAGAATCCATCTTCAGATAATTTAATAAAATTGGCAACATGATTCGGAGCATCAGCAGGGAAAAACTCTATCACAATTTTTCCAAGATTAGTATGTAAAATTACTAACTTATCATCAGATTGTGCAAATGATTGATTTCCTAAATTAATTAAAAATAATGATAAAAATATCATAATAAGAATTTTTTTCAATAAATTTTCTCAAAATATCTTACTTAAAAGTTGATTGTATTAGTTTTTAACAAGTTAGAATAATAAATCATTATGCAGCCTGATGAAAAAATTCAAGCACATTTAGTTTCAGTATGGAGAGAGCCGAAAAAATTCTTTTCAATAGGTGGAAAAGAAGGCATGTTGATTTTAACTGATAAACATTTGATGTTTGTCCATAAGACAGAGGCGAAAATGAGGTGGTGGCAATCTATTAGACAAAGACAAGTTATCAGTTTTTTAAAATCAAAAAATACTATGATTCGTCATGATGGTTATGAAGAAAGTAATTTAATGGAAGATATAAAAAATGAAAAAAACATACAATTATCATTTGATGACATTTTGAATATCACATATGAGGAAAAAGAGTGGGGTAGTATTTTACTACTAGAGTATGAAAAAGATGGTAAACGACAAAAACATCAATATTCAATTGCCCAAGATTGGGTAAAGTATCCAGCTAAAGAGCCTACAAAGTACATGAAAGTAGATTGGGAGCCTTTTGTGCAATATATTAAAGACAGACAAAAATTTACAAAGTAAAATTGAGAAAAATTTATGCTGTAGGTGTAGGACCAGGTTCACCAAAATATGTTACTGAAATTGTAAGGGATGTAATACAGAGTTGTGATATAGTAGTTGGTTACAAATACACATTAAAAACAATTGAAGGTTTGCTTACAGGTAAAGAAATTCATGAGATTACTATGAACAATCAAGAGGAATCATATCAAAAAATTCTTTCAGAATTAGGTAATCGTTCCTTGGTTATTCCATTTACTGGTGATGTTAATTTTTCAGAATCTGAAGTTGTAGATAGATTAATTGAGATTTTTGGTGAGGTTGAAATAATTCCAGGAATAAGTTCAATTCAAGTTGCTGCATCAAAAGCAAGAGTGCCACTTGATAAATCCAAGGTAATCACAATGCATGTAACAACTTCAATTGAAGAAAAGAAATTAGAATTACAAAAAGCGTTGATTGATGGATATAGTGTAATTTTGGTTCCAAGACCATGGCCTAAACAACTTGACAAGCATTTTATGCCATCAGAAATTGCAATATATCTAAAAAATAATGGTTTTGATACAGACAACATAAAAGTTCATGTTTTTGAAGCATTAACTACTGAAAATGAAACTAGTTTTGTAGGAAGTGTGAAAGATTTGGAAGGTAGTGAATTTTCCGATTTATCTGTGATGGTTTTCAATCAATTTGTTTTGGATTCGTATATGAATTATAAATGGCAGTGGAAAAATTAATTACCCGAGTTTTTTCCTTGTCCAAGAATTACATTGTTCTCAATATTTGGAAATACATATGCAATGATTTCCATCCATTGGTAATCTGGATCATATAATCTGTAAAATCCTGCTTCATCTAATGTGATATTAATTGACTTACCTGGTAATATTTCACCAGTAGAGATTCTATCATCAGCAGTATATTGAACATAACGATCATTGTTTTTTGATCCGCTTAGAATACTATGTGATACTGTATCATCATTTACAATAGTAATTGTTGTTCCTGGCTCAATTGAAATTCTGTCTTGAGAAAAATATCTGAATCTTAATGAATCGGTAGGACTTTGAGTTTCTGTTGCTTGTTGTCTAGCTCCTGCAAGATCAATGTATGTACCTACACCTTGAGTTGAAGAACCTTTTGCAATATGTATTGTAATTTTTTCATCTGTTTTAGATTCTGTTGGTATAATCTTAATTTTTGATAGTTCAGAGAGTTTTGCTGTATAGATTATTTTATAATCCTTATCATCAATTGTTATTCTCCCTGTAAATCCATAAATTGAGGCATTTTTACTTTCTTCAATTAGTCTTCCAAAAAATTTAATGGATGCTTTACCATCAGTATCACTTTCAACGTTTCCATTAATTCTAATGTATTTGCCTTCATGTAGTGTTGTTGCCTCTAACTTGGTGATTAGAAAATTTTTATCGTCCAAAGTAATGAATCCATCTTCAATTGAAGATTTAACACTGCTTCCAGTTTGTTTTTGTGTAGATAATACTAAATCAATTTCAGAAGTTTTTATCATATTTTTTGTTACTGCATATCCAGATCCTTCCAAAGTAAAAGCGCTGTTTGGTGAAATTATTGCAAAAGAATCAATAAAAGCAAATCCTGAAAGACCAATTAACACTAAGAGTACTGTAATGACGGTCTTCATACTATATTTTTCATCTAATTTGGTTTATAATTTACTACTAAATTATTTTAGACTGATTAGGCAAATACGTGGGTTTTTCTCGAAATTACAAACCAGGTAAGCCAATACTCTTTTCATGAGCTAGTTTTATCATGAAATCTTCCAAATATCCTCCTGCTAAAAGGAGTCCAATAACTATCCCAATTTCTATAGCCGTCGGTTTGAGAAATGGTATTAGGTTAGTTTTTTTCGATATTTCTCTAACCAACATGAAACTTCTAGATGTTGCTATAGAATATGCAGTAAGTTCCATAATTCCAAATGGTGAAAGAAAGAGAATTGCAAGTGGTGGAATTTCTGACAGTTCGGGGGTGATTAAAACTATTGCTGAAAAAGCAAATCCAGTAGACCAAGCTGAAAATAACCCCCATGCAACTCCAAATCCCGGTATAAACATTGGTAATGATATAGATGAATTATGAAGGAAAATTCCTATTGCATCAATGTCTTTAACTAATTTTTCAAATTCAGACATGAACGTATTTGCTTCTTCTTCACTGACTTTAGACATTGAACCAATTTGATAAGTTGCTGCAAATAATCCCATAAATACGAAAAAGAAGATTATTCTAATCTTAGACATGTTATCTTTTACTAGAAACAATATTTGAGGGTTGGGTATAGGCGCAGATTTAATTAAACCAAAAAATATTCTTTGATGATGAAAAAGGAGCTAACTGTTGCTTTGAATTATGCTTTGAATAAAGGATTTCAAATTCATCCTGATGCATTCAAGTTTTTAGAGAATATCGATGTAAAAAAACTAGAAAAAATAATTAAAGAAATTGTTCGTGAGAAAACAAAACAAAAATTATTTCAAATTAATCAAGATGATTTGGAAGTTTATTTGGGAATTAAAGAGGATCAAACCTTACAAAATGATCATAAGATAATCTTTGATCCTACTTTGAGAATTACTACTGGTGAGGGAGTAAAAGGGTATAATGCTCTTTTTTCAAGTCGTTTTAACAAATTAAAACGAATAATCTCCGATAGACCCGAATCAAGAATGTTAAAGTCAATTGCTTCCATTAAAACTACAAAATCTGATGATGACATGTATGTTTGTGGTTTAGTCACCACCAGAAGTACTGAGAGAAATATAACAAAATTAGTCTTAGAAGATCCTTCAGGTTCATTTGAGGGGATTGTTTTTGATGCTGAATTGCAAAAAATAGCAGGTTCGTTACTTAGTGATCAATTCATTATGGCACGAATAGGTTTTGGGAAAAATGCTGGTTTTATCATAAAAGACTTGATTTCACCTAATATTCCTGATCAAGCCTCAAATAAGTCTGAAACTGAAACATATGCCGCTTTTCTTTCAGATCTACATATTGGTAGTAAGTATTTCATGGAAGATGAATTTACTGAATTTGTATTGTGGTTATCTAGTCCAGACCCAATAGCAAGGAAAATTCGTTTTGTGTTAATTTGTGGAGATTTGGTAGATGGTGTTGGAATCTATCCAAATCAAGACAAAGAATTAGTATGTCAAACCATCGAAGAGCAACTAAAAAAGGCTGAAGACCTCCTTAGTAGAATTCCCAATTACATCAAAATATTCATCATACCAGGAAATCATGATCCTGGACGTAGGGCATTACCACAACCAGCCATTCCAAAAAAATACAATTCTGTATTATGGGAAAAAGAGAATGTGTTTATGGTTGGGAATCCAGCTGTTGTTTCTTTGAATGGTGTAAAGGTGATGATGTTTCATGGTCAAAGTATCGATGATATTGTAAAAACTACACCAGGTCTAAGTTATGATAAACCCACAAATGTAATGAAACATCTTCTTAGAGCCAGACATCTTAGTCCAATTTATGGCAGCCAAACCCCAATTGCACCTGAAATGGAAGATTTAATGGTAATTGATGAGATTCCTGATATTTTTCATGTTGGTCATGTCCATAGAGCTGAATTGGATATGTACAAAGGAATTCTTTTATTAAATTCTGGTTCTTGGCAAAAGCAGACCCCCTTTCAAGCTAGTGTTGGAATGACTCCTAATCCAGGGATAGCACTCATGGTAAATTTGAAGACTTTCAAAGTTTATCATGAAAATTATAATTCTAATAAATTAAACAATATCCTGCAAAGTTAAATCATCTTTAAAGGATTTTTTTATCATTTCAGGTGAGATTGTAAGTTTGTATTTTTTTGTCCTTCCATGTATTCCTTGGTGAATTAGTCTTCCAGTGATAATTCCAGATAATTCGATTTCACTAAGCATTTGGGTAATTCGTCTTTGTGTCAATTCATCTCGTCCCACTGCTTTGCACAATCCTTTGTAAGCCAAATAAATTTCCCCTGTAGATGAGCCCCCTGCCTTCATTATTGCAAGAATAACGAGTTTTTCATGAAGAGGGTATGATTTTAGGGATGTTTCTTCTTTATTTTCTTCTATTTTTAGGGATGCTTCCCTTACATGATCTTTTGTAACTTTGTCTGATTGTTGTCTTTCAGCAATTTCTCCTGCAACACGAATTAAGTCAATTGCTCTTCTTGCATCACCATGTTCACCACCAGCCAAGGCTGCACAAAGATTCAAGGCTGGTTCTTCTACCGAATTGGGAATAAATGCCTCTTTGATTCGCTCTTCTAGTATTTTTTTTATTTGTTCTACATTATAATTTGTAAAAACTACCTCTTCTTCACCTAGACTACTAATTACTCTAGGATCGAGTTTTTCTTTAAATGTAAGATCATTTGAAATTCCTACTAAAGTCAATGAGCCTTGTTTTAAACGCTCATTTGCTCTAGTTAGTTGATATAAGATGTCTTTGCCTGTTTTTGATATTAATTGTGCAAGATAATCAATTTCATCAATAACAAAAATTGCGTTTATTTTAGATTCGTCTATACTGGTTAGTATTCGTTTAAAGACTTCACTGATTGCTAAGCCTGTACCAGGTAATTCTTTATCAGTTAAACCTAATTGCCTTCCAAAACTTACCAATAATCCATAAAGTGTTGTTTCCTCTTTGGAGTTTGAATAAACTAGTTTAATTGGAAAATTTGATTTTTCTACTCTGTCTTGAATTTTATTAATCACTTTTTTAACTACAAGTGTTTTTCCAGTTCCTGGCTTACCATATACTAGTAAATTTGATGGTCTTGAATGTTTGAGGATGGGTAGTAATGATTGTGTTACTTGTTCCTGTTCAGAAGTTCTATGTTGAATAATATCCGGAATGTATGTAAAATGAAGGATTTCTCTATTTTTGATTATTGATTTACCAGATTCAGCTGCATCAAGTAATCTATCAATTGGGTCAGACATACTCACACACCTATGTTTCTACTCAATAGTAACATAATGATATCTGAATTTAGAGAGTATAGAAGAGAATAGTTATTCTAGTTTAGTTTATAATTAATTATTTTTAGTTAGATTATATAATTTTTAATAAAAAAAATTAAAGAAAAAGATAGAGTGGAAAGATAGGTGTGTGGGTTTAATCCAAACCTATTGTTAACAAATTGTTAATTTCCTGTTAAGAAAACACCTAAAAAGGTCATTTTAACCCCCTTATTTCCATTCCAGGCGTTAAGATTAACGTTAACAATATGAATATCCTAAAACAAACCCCTTTGTTTCCACTCCAGGCATAACTAAAAGAATTAACAATGAATCAAAACTATTGATATTGTTAATAACAAAAAACACTCTAGGCATGGTCTAGGCAGTCAATGTTAACAAACCTTTTAGTTGACAAATATTCTGGGATCACTTGAACTGTTAACATTAGATCCTCATAGATCTCAAAGATGGCTAAAAAACGCATTAGAATTGATATGGAAGACGCTGATGGAGCACGATATGACATCAAATTAGAGGGTAATGTTACTCGAGAAAAGGTTCTAAAAATATTTGAAATGATGGATTTAATGAATATAGAAGATGAACAAGAAACCACCAATATGGATTCAATAGGCTCAAAAATATGGCATATTGTAGACAAATTCTTCCCAATTGGGAAGTTCACATCTACAAACATACTTGAAAAATATGAAGATGAATACAATGAGCCTGTTAAACTAAGCATAATCTCTACATATTTGTCCAGATTTTCTACTAAAGGTAAGATTGATAGGATTAGAACTGGCCGTGAATGGACATATCAGAACATAAAACTTGGTCAAAAACAACAATCAATTAAGAAATTATAATTTTTCGTACTATAAGACGATCCTTACCTAAGATTATTTTTACATATTCACCCTTTTGAAGATCCATGTATTTTCGAAACTGTTTTGGAATAGAAATTGTTCCTGCAGATGTAATTTTTACTAAAACCTCATTTTCTTGTACTGACATAATATTGTTATAATTTAATAATATATATAATTTAATATTTTTATAATATATAACTAAAATTACCTTTTCTACTCAATTTTTGATAAAATAAACTAAAACCAATCTTACAAAATACAGAAATTTATTATGCAATTATAGAATTAGATTGTATTGCTTCTATCTTTTCCTTTCCTTTTTTTGTAATCGAATAGGTATATGGTTTTGTATTGGTATTTCTTTGAACATATGCATCTTCAAATAACTTCTTCATTAACCTTGAAGTATGCTCTCTACTCCGCTTCAATGTGATTTGTATATCACGTGACGTCATAGCTTTATCTGTGATTAGATGCAACACATAATCTATTGCATTATTATGATCTAAGTTAGGCATACGACGAATAGAAACTGGCTCCTCTTTACTTTCAACGTCTGTCTTTATGAGATCAACAGGTTTTTGTATAACTTGTTGATTTTTAGCTAATTTCTCTAGGAACTGCTTTAATTCTAGATTAGGATCTTCAGTTTTTTGTTCAAAACCTTGCATTTCCATTGTATCTAAGCGTATTTTCATATCAATTAACTGTCTTTCATAGTATTCTAAGCGCTCTAACTGTGATGAATCTATCATCTCATTCTTAGTTTTGATGAATGGTCGTATTTTGTAATAACTATACAAGCCTACTAAACCTATAACAAACGAAACTATCACACCTAAAATCACTTCAGGTTCAGGAATTTCTATTAACATCACAAAATTATTCATATGTTGTGATTTATCGTGATTGAGCAATATTATTTCACACTTTAGATTAACAAAGACACACTTCATATCACAAAAAATTCAATCATATCATACAACTCTAAATGAGAATGTCACACATTACATGCCTGACGTATCAATCTATCAATCACATTGATGACCTCATCTTCTCTCTCAGGGAATATATCACTCTCATTTATCACACGTATCTGCTCAGAAAGCTTTGATATCACATCAATATCATCAGGCAAAAGTATGCCTAAACCACGTAAAAGTATGATTGAATAGAATAATGCTATTAATTTATCTCTAGATTGACCAACTTGTCTGTAATACGCACCTTTAGTAATAGTAAATTTAGAGTTTAGAAGATCTTTCTGATTTAAAATAATTTCAATTTGTCGTTCAGTAAATAACGATTTTTTGATAATTTGACGAATAATATTATTAAAATTAGATTGTTCAAACTCTGCCATAGCTATACAAATCTGTATACCTCACTACAATTAAACTTTAAAGAGTCATCTACAAATCCCTGTTATGGCTGGAAAAGTTGAATTATTCCTAAAATCTGAATTAAAAAAGAAAAATGCATTATTGTTTGTACTAATTGATTCTGAAGTCTCAAAGTTAGAATCTTCACGAAAACTTGCTCAAGATGTTGAAAAGATAGGCGTATCTGCGATACTAATAGGTGGTTCATCTGCAACGGATCAAATTGAAATGGCTGAGGTAGTCAAAGGTATCAAAAAAGGTATCAAAATACCCATTATCCTTTTTCCTGGAAACGTCACTGGAGTAGTACCTGATGCAGATGCAATTCTTTTTAGTTCATTAATGAATTCAGAAAATCCATATTTTATCACTCAGGCACAAGCATTAGGAGCACCAAGTGTTCTCAAATTTGGGTTGGAACCACTACCAACAGCATATTTGGTTATTGGAGATGGAACTTCGGCATGGTTCATAGGTTCTGCAAGAGGAATTCCATTTGAAAAACCAAAAATCGCTGCAGCATATGCACTTGCAGCACAATTTCTTGGAATGAGATTTGTCTATCTGGAAGCAGGCTCAGGTGCAAAATCTAGTGTTACTCCAGAAATGGTTAAAACAGTAAGAACAGCATTTAATGGATTTCTGATAGTAGGTGGTGGAATTAGAGATATTAAAACTGCAACAGATCTAGTTAAGGCAGGAGCCGATGCCCTAGTTATTGGAACCTTTCTAGAGAAAGGTGGAAGTGTTAAGAAACTAGCAGAAATAGCAAAAGCAATTCAAAGAAGCAAGTAATAGGATTCGTATTATGTCTGAAAATGACGCTATTTCTCGTATTAGTGATATTGAGATGCCAGATTATTATCTTGATTATTATTCTAATCTTTCAAAAGACACATATACTATTTTTGAGCATGCAGCTTTAGCAAAATCCAGCCTAGTGGATTCTTCAGGAGTAATTGAACCTAAAATTGCATTTGATTTAGCAGATCGAGTTGCCAAAATGCATGATATTGATATTGCTGAACCTTTACGAGAATTATTAAAAATCCACGGGAAAGAATTATCTGCATTATTTCTATCAAAAGAAATTGCATTAGGAAAGTATTCACTTACTGATGCAACTTTAGAACAAAAACTAGATTTGGCAGTTAGAGTAGGTCTAGCTATAGTAACAGAGGGAGTAACAATTGCTCCATTACAAGGAATTAGTGAAGTTAAGATAAAGAAAAACAAAGATGGGAGTGAATACCTTTCTGTATCTATTGCTGGACCAATGCGTTCAGCAGGAGGAACCGAATCTGCAGTAACAATACTAATTGCTGATCATGTAAGAAAAATAGCCGGTTTATCAAAATATCAAGCAAATTGTTTTAATGATGATGAAACTGGTCGATTTGTTGAAGAGCTTCGAATCTATGAAAGAGAAGCTAGTAGCTTCCAATTTCATATTCTAGATGAAGATATTATTCATGTTATATCAAATCTACCTGTAGAGTTAGACGGTGTAGATACAGATCCTTTTGAAGTTGTAAATCATAAAGGAATGACTCGCATTAAAACAAATAGAGTTAGAGGAGGCGCATTAAGAGTTCTAAATGATGGATTAATTGGAAGATCTAAAAAACTACTCAAAAGAATTGAACTGTACAAATTAGATGGTTGGGAGTGGCTTGGAGATCTAAAAGGAGCAGTTCAGACAGGAGATAATCAGGAAGATGCAGCTGCCAAGAGAATGCGTGAAGTAATTACAGGAAGATCCGTCCTATCCATGCCTAACAAACTTGGTGGTTTTCGTTTAAGATATGGTAGAGCTTGTAATACAGGATTTGCGGCTGTAGGAATTAATCCTATAATTGCTGAGATCTTGGATCATACCATTGCTGTTGGCACTCAAGTCAAAATTGACATTCCAGGTAAGGGTGCAACTGTAGCTTTTGTTGATTCTATTGATACACCAATTGTTCGACTAAAAAATGGCGATGTTGTAAAAATAAAAGATGTAAAACATGGAATTGAAATTAAAGGTGAAATTGAAAAAATTCTTCATTTAGGTGACATCCTAATATCATTTGGAGATTTCTTAGAAAATAATGCTCAACTTGTACCTACTGGATATGTCGAAGAATTTTGGATTGAAGAATTAAAAGAAAAATTAGTAAAATATGCTTCAGACGATGAATTTCTAATTCAATTTCTAACCAAAATTCCTACTTTAGATGAAGCATTGAAACTATCATTGGATTTTCAAATACCACTACATCCACAATATTTGTATTATTGGGATCAAATATCACCTGAAGAACTCTCAAAAATATTACACCCAAACAGAATTAATGAAAACTCCATAGAATATTCTATAAAAGTAAAAAATATTCTTGAAAAACTTGGCGTACCACATAAGATGAATAATAATCAAATAATTCTTGAAAAAGAAGAAGCAAGAATTTTTTATAATCTATTATTTAGACAAGAACCACAAATTAATGATTCATCTACACCAAAAATTCTTTCAAAATCATCTGGAATTCAAATTAAAAATAAATTCTCAACTTCAATTGGAGTTAGAATAGGAAGACCTGAAAAAGCGGCTCCTAGACAAATGAAACCTCCAACACATATCTTATTTCCAGTTAATGACAAAGGAGGTCCAACTAGAGATCTCTTAAAGGCCTCAAGACAAGATAATTTTTTTACAAATATTTTCAATAGACATTGCAATGAATGTAATGAACCATCAATTGGAATAAAATGTTCAAAATGTGGCACAAAAACATCAATAATTTATCGATGTAGTAACTGTCGAGATGAACTTGATAACCCATATTGTGAAAAGTGTAAACGAAAAGCATCATCACATTCTCATCAATCGTTTCCATTAAAAGCAAAATTATTGATAGCACAAGAAAAAATGGGCTTACGTGCACAAGAACCATTCAAAGGAGTTAAGGAATTAATCAATCAAGATAGAATTGCAGAACCGCTGGAAAAAGGCTTAGTTCGTCAAAACTTTGGTCTTACAGTATTCAAAGATGGAACTGTACGTTTTGATGCAACAAATTCTCCTCTCACTCAATTCAAACCATCCTGGATTGGAACATCTATTCAGAAACTAAACAGTCTTGGTTACACTCATGATATTGATGGAAAACCACTAACAAATCCAGATCAGATAGTTGAACTTCGAATGCAAGATATCATTATTCCAAACGAGAGTGGAAGATATCTTGTATCTACCTGTAAATACATTGATACTATCTTAGAGAAATTTTATGAAAAATCAACTTTCTATAATGTTAAAAATACAGATGAATTAGTCGGTCATCTAATAATTGGATTAGCACCTCATACATCTGTAGGTATTGTTGGAAGAATAATTGGCTATACTGAAACACATGTTTGTTTTGCTACTCCGAATTGGCATTCTGCTAAAAGAAGAGACGCAGATGGAGATGCTGATTCCATTATGCTCTTGATGGATAGTCTTCTAAATTTTTCAAGACAGTTTCTTTCTGATAGAATTGGTGGATTAATGGATGCACCATTATTGATTCAACCACTTGTATTACCACATGAATCACAGCCACAAGCACACAATCTAGAAGTCGTTAAATTTCTACCACTCGAATTCTTTAAATCAACAATTCAACAAAACAAAGCCTCAGATGTTACCTGTGTAGATATTATCAAATCACGCCTTGAAACAGAAAGACAGTTTTTTGGATATTACTTTACACACACTACAACTTCTCTCACCACATCAAAATCACGCAGTGCATATTCTACACTTGGTTCCATGCTTGACAAATTCGATATGCAAATTAGAAATGCTGAACTAATTGATGCAGTAAATACATCAGAAATTGTTTCAAATGTAATTTCTACACATCTAGTTCCTGATATTATGGGAAACCTCCGTGCTTATGCTAGACAAAACTTCAGATGTACTGGTTGTGGGAAATCATATCGTAGGATGCCGTTGATTCAAACTTGTATCTGTGGTCATAACCTAATTCCAACTATAACTAGAGGTTCTGTCGAAAAATATCTTAGTCTTGCAAAAAGATTAGTTGAAAAATATGATGTTGGTGCATACCAAAGAGGACGAATCCAGGCACTATCTGATGAAATTGATTTAGTGTTTGGAAAGAATAAAGGCGATCAATCACTACTAACTGATTATACTTAGAATCTTATCTTAATTTGACGTATTCATATGCCCCAAGTTTATTATCAAAACAATAATGAACTTTTTGATAATTCTTTCTGAAAGCTTTTACTTTTGAAAGAATTTTCTTAGGATCCTTTTTCTCAATTATGACCTCTTTGATATACGATGCAATCTCTTTCATCTCATTTTGTTTCATACCGAGCCTTGTAATTTCAGAAACTCCTAATCTTATTCCTCCTGGATGAAAATAATTACGACCTGCTTTAATATCTCCTGGAATAAGTTGCCTATTAACAATGATATTGGCTTTTTCTAAATCTACCTCAACTTTTCCACCATCAGAATAATCTAAAACATTTACAGCGACTTGATGTGATTCTGTAAATCCTCTGCTTTCCCCTAATACTTTGAAACCCGCATCATTTAGAGCTTGAGCAAACACTTTTGCATTTTTTATAATTTGACTGGCATAATCCTTTCCAAATTCTAATGCTTCTGCAAAAGCTACTGCTTTTCCTGCCATATGATGAATATGGTGACTACTAGTTAATCCTGGAAATATTGCTTTCTTTATTACATCTTCATGTTTTTCAGAACCCAAAACAAGTCCACCTTGAGGTCCAAACAGAGTTTTATGAGTACTCATAGTCATAGTATCTGCACCCTCACGTAATGGATCCTGAAACTTTCCACCAGCAATCAACCCTGCTACATGTGCTGCATCATAATTGATATGCATATCAAAACTCTTTAGAAAATCTGCCAATTCTTTGACAGGATGTGGAAACAAAAATAACGATCCACCAAACATTGCCATTTTTGGTAGCCGACCTATTTTCTTTAGCTCTTCTACTTTTTGTTTGGTCTTATCAACATCAATTGTCATCTCTTCGGCATCAAATGGGTAAAATTCAATTTCCAATCCATGAACTAATCCCGCAGTTCCTGAATGTTCCTTCTTACCATGAGAAATATGACCTCCAGCAGGAATTGAAGGTGCTAACATCACATCACCTGGATTTGTAAAAGCAGAATATACTGCAAGATTTGCAACTACACCAGAAATAGGTCTTACATCTGCAAATTTAGCCTTATACAACTTTTTTGCAAGCTTCATACATTCAAACTCAACATCATCGATGTACACACATCCTGCATAGACTCTCTCACCAGGCCAGCCCTCAGCATATCTATTACCAAAATCTGATATTATTGCCTCTCTAACTGCTGGACTTGGTATGTTTTCACTTGCAATTAACGGAATAGAATTTTCAAACCATTTATGATGTTCTTTTAACTTTGAGAAAATTTTATTGTAAGACTCTTTATTTACCGACTTGACCATGTTTTGCGAATTGATTTTCCCAATTTAAAAACACCGATTTTAGATTATTTTATTCACGATTTTTTGATCTGGAACGTATAAAAGGGGAGTTGGAGGTTTTTCTATCTATGGGTATGCAAGCAACTTCTAAAGGTACTATGCCTGTTGTATTACTAAAGGAAGGAGGCTCTGAAACCAAAGGACGAGACGCACAAAAAAATAACATTGCAGCAGCTAAGATAATTGCTGAAATTGTTCATACTAGCCTTGGTCCAAGAGGTATGGATAAAATGTTAGTTGATTCCTTGGGGGATGTTACTATTACTAATGATGGTGCAACCATCTTAAAAGAAATTGATGTGCAACACCCAGCGGCAAAAATGCTGGTTGAAATATCAAAGACTACTGATAATGAAGTAGGCGATGGTACCACATCGGCTGTTATTCTAGCTGGCGCTCTTCTAGAGAACGCTGAATCACTTTTAGATCAAAATGTTCACCCAACAATTATAGTTGATGGGTATAGAAAGGCAGCTAAAAAAGCAAAACAATTCCTTCAAGAAATTGCTGAGACTGTAACTGCAAATGATAAAACAATTCTTAATAAAATTGCAAAAACATCTATGCAAACAAAACTCGTAAGAAAAGATTCTGATCAATTAGCAGATATTATTGTAAAAGCAGTTCTCGCAGTTGCCGAGAAAGAAGGTGAAAAATATACTGTTGATATTGATGATATTAAAGTAGAAAAGAAAGCCGGTGGCTCGATTAAAGATTCTGTTATCATTCAAGGTATTGTACTTGACAAAGAAATCGTTCATGGTGGAATGCCAAGAAAAATCACTGATGCAAAAATAGCCTTAATTAACAAAGCTCTTGAAATTAGTAAAACTGAAACTGATGCTAAAATCAATATCTCAAATCCACAACAATTGAAATCATTTCTTGATGAAGAAAATAGAATGCTAAAGAATATGGTAGATAAAGTAATTGGTTCTGGAGCTAATGTAGTATTATGTCAAAAAGGAATTGATGATATGGCTCAACATTATCTTGCAAAAGCAGGAATCATTGCAGTTAGAAGAATTAAAGAAAGTGATCTTACAAAACTCGCAAAAGCAACTGGTGCTAGAATCGTAAATAACCTAGATGATATATTTGAAAAAGATCTTGGTGATGCACAATTAGTAGAAGAAAGAAAAATTGAAGAAGACAAATGGGTATTCATTGAAGGTTGTAAACATCCAAAATCTGTTACTTTACTTCTTCGTGGTGGTTCTCAAAGAGTAGTTGATGAAGTTGAACGTTCTGTTCATGATTCGCTTATGGTAGTAAAAGATGTAATAGAAAAACCAGAAATTGTCGCAGGTGGCGGTGCACCTGAAACTTATGCTGCAACTAAAATAAGAAGTTGGGCAAAATCACTAGAAGGTAGAGAACAATTAGCTGCTGAAAAATTCGCAGACTCTCTAGAATCAATTCCTTTAACACTTTCAGAAAATGCTGGAATGGATCCAATTGATACACTTACTGTTCTTCGTTCTAGGCAAATGAAAGGAGAAAAATGGACAGGAATTGATGTTATGAAAGGTAAAATCGCAAATATGAAATCAAGTGATATCATTGAACCTTTAGCAGTTAAACTTCAAATTGTTTCTGCAGCTGCAGAAGCAGCTTGTATGATTCTTAGAATTGATGATGTTATTGCCACACAAAAATCTGCAGGACCACCACCTGGAGGAGAAGGTGGTATGCCTGGAATGGGCGGAATGGGTGGTATGCCTGGAATGGGCGGAATGGGTGGTATGCCTGATATGGGCGGAATGATGTAAATCATTTTGATAACAAATTATTTTTCAAAAGTTTATTTGATAATCTCATTTACGAACCACATTGAATAAAACTACATCCAAAATGCTTACAGGATTCAAGTATGTCTATCTAATAGCATTTTTTGCATTACTTTCAGGATTTTTCCATCCACTAATCACTAACACAAGTTTTGATAGTGTAGTAATTGGAATTATAGTATTATTCATAGGTCTTGCTGGTGTTGTTCTGCTTTACAAATCTGCAATTTCTGAGAAAAGACGTGGAATATTTCTTGGTGGGGGATTTGCTCTAATATCTATTTCATTATTCTATATTTTTCAGATTACTGGAAGAGTTTAGATATCAAAATATAGATAAAATTCATGTGGATGAGGCCTAATTGCAATTTCACGCTGATCCCTTTTACCTAACTCTATCAATTTATCAATCACATCATTTGTATAAATTGGGATGAGGAATTTTCTGTCATTTTCTAATTCATCTAGTGCTTCACCAAGACTCTTTGGTAAAACACCTATTCCTCTTTTGGCCCTATCTGATTTTGTCATTTTGAAAATATCATCGCGAACTTGATCACCAGGATCTATCTTTTTCTTAACTCCATCCATCCCAGCTGCAGTTACTGCAGCAAATACAAGATATGGATTTGATGAAGGATCAGGAGCTCTAAATTCAAGTCTCTTAAGACTGGCATAATTTTTTCCTTTCATATGTTGTGGTACTCTTACTATTGCAGATCTGTTACCTGCGCTCCATGCGATATAAGCTGGTGCTTCATAACCAGGAACAAGTCTATGATATGAATTAGTAGTAGGGTTACAAATTGCAGATAATGCTTTTGCATGATTGATAATTCCACCACAAAAATATCTTGCAGTTTGACTTAACTCATCTGTATCATCAGGATCATAGAACGCATTTTCTTTTCCTTTCCATAAACTTACATTGACATGCATGCCAGATCCTGCATCCATTGCAATAGGTTTTGGCATCATAGTTGCAACCTTTCCATATTTTTGTGCTACATTTTTTATTACATATTTGTAAGATTGAGCAGCATCTGCGGCATTTGTCATATAATCATATTTGATATCAATTTCACATTGTCCTGCAGTAGCAACTTCATGATGATGATTATCACATAATATGCCAAAATCATTATTCAATATGTTTACACATTCATTTCTAAATGGAGTCAAAGTATCTGAAGGAGTACTTGGATAGTATCCTTCTTGAAGACCCATAGGATATCCTGTTCCTTCGTTATTCCATGGAGCTTCTTTTGATTCAATTGAATAGGACTGACCTTTGTATGGAGTTAAAACATCCCAATGCACTCTATCAAAAACAAAAAATTCTACTTCCGGACCCCAAGCACTATAATCAAATCCTTGAGATTTCACATATTCTTCTGCTTTTTGTGATATTCCTCTAGGATCTCTAGATAATCTCCCTCTACCTCCACCCCAATAGATATCACATAGTAATCTTGCAGTTTTATTTTCAGTCATCCATGGAATTATGGCAAAAGTATTAGGATCTGGTTTTAAAATAAGATCTGAATCCTCAACACTAGCAAAACCAATTATAGATGAACCGTCTAATTTAGGCAGTCCATCTCTCATTTGTTCAGGTGTAAAGGTAATTGCTGAGATTGTAGTATGATGAAAACGACCAGTGAGACCAGTAAATTGTAGATCTATGAATTGTATTCCCTCATTTTGAATTCGGGCAAAAACTTCATCTGGTGAATATGTTACTTGGGTTGTTTTTCCTTGACTAACTTTATAGGGCAATTTTGTGCTTCAATCAAACACAAATACATCCGAGATTTAAGGATTAGGTAAGAAATGTCAGAAACAAATGAAATCGATCTCAACAAATTACACCATGTAGTACTACGAGAAACTGAAAGTGATACAATCCAAGAAATTAATCCTGATTTCTATAGAAATCTTTCAGACTTTATTGGTGACTTGAAAAAACAAGAATTTGATGGAGTAGAAAGTAAAATCAAAGAAGCCATAATTGATACAGCTACAGAACTAACATCACTTTTAATCAATATTAGACTTGACAAAATTTCCAAATTAGATAATATAGATTTTAAAAATCTTTTAGACGAAGAAAAATTTATCCTTGATGCAGAAGAAGAACAAAGAGAGCGAATTGAAATGATTCTCTCTGCAACAATTAATGGAAAATCAAAATTTCTTGAATCCATTTCTCAAAATCATAAAACTAAGACTGTTGTTATTAGATTTCTTCAAGAAGTAGATGAAATTATAGGCGCTGATTTAGAAAAATATGGACCATTCAAAACAGAAGATATTGCAACAATACCATATGAAAATGCTCAGGCATTAATTGCCAAAAACATTGCAACCAAAGTTCGTTGGGAAGATTAGATAGAAATTACACCTCTAATTATTTTCATTTATGACCCATACTGGAGTTGATGTTATTGATTTTCTCTTTTATACAATTTATCCAGTAATTGGTATCTTTACAGTAGAAGTAATTAGTAGAGTCATTAAAGCTCCAAAATGGATTAAACTCTGGTCACAGGCTGCTGTGTCAATAGGATTTGGAATTTATTACTGGTTTATTTTACCTGAACCTCGAAACTTTCCATTAACAGGGATGGTAATGTTTGCACTTGCTTTAGCATTAATTTATCAAGGAAAACGTGCAAAAATATCTCCTGATAAAAGTCATTATTAGATTCTTTTCTAATTTTTGAATCTTTGAAACATTCGTTTGAATATGTTTTGTTTATTTGGTCCTCTATCTCTAATTACTTTTTTCTCACCAAATCTACGAGCTCTGATCTGAGTTAATTTTACACATCTATGTTCTTCTGGAAGTCTATGTTCAGCACAAAATGGATCCTTGCAATAATTACATTGGAAAGGCATATCTGCAATATCTCCACAATAAGCACACTTTTCAGGTTTCACAATCATTCTATAGTTTTTCTTCTAATAAACTTGCTATCATCTCATTTGAAATTTAATTTTTTTGAAAAATTTAACTAAACGTTTTTACAATGTTAAATTTAAAAACAATTAAGAGAATTTTAATGATTAAAAACAAGGTAGCAATCATAACTGGAGCAAGTAGTGGAATAGGTTTTGCTACAGCGTTGGCACTTTCAAAAGCAGGAGCAAAAGTTGCAATAGGTGCACGACGAACTGATTTGCTTTCTGAATTAGAAAAAAAGATTAAAGAAAATGGCGGAGAAGTTTATTCCCAGAAATTGGATGTTACAAAGAAAAACGAATGTAATTCTTTTGTTGATAATGTGTTGAAAAAATGGGGTACAGTAGACATTTTAGTAAATAATGCTGGATTAATGCCTCTAAGTTTTTTCAAAAATTTGAAGATTGATGAATGGGATCAAATGATAGATGTTAATATCAAAGGAGTATTGTATTGTACTGGAGCAGTAATTACACATATGCTTGAAAACAAATCAGGTCATATAATCAATATTTCATCAGTTGCTGGAAGAATAGTTTTTCCTGCAGGTAGTGTTTATTGTGCAACAAAACATGCAATTACTGCCTTTAGTGAGGGATTAAGACAAGAACTCAGTGTAAGAAAAAATATTCGTGTTACATGTATTGAACCAGGAGTAGTTGCAACAGAACTAACAAACACAATTACTGATGAATCATTACAAGGATTTGTTGAAAATGCTAAAAAAATGGAATCTTTACAAGCTGAAGATATTGCAAA
>CALKVM010000019.1:0-26690 GCA_938049695.1 uncultured Candidatus Nitrosoarchaeum sp.
TTTATATTCTAATTTCTTAGAAATTTTGTGTTAGTAATTAAGATACCATATGAGGTAAAATATAGACAATTAGAGCAGAAATAATCATTTCGGCAATTGGCACTAGATTAAATTTTTGGCATTATTAATATATTAGAAATCAAAATAAACATTATGTCACTAAGTATACATCGCTGTAAAAAATGTTGTAAAACATATCAAGATTGGTCATGTGATCATTGTTATGCAGAACGTATAATGAGTCTGAGAGAGTAACGACGATGCAAAAAATAGGCAGTGAAAAACTTGAAAGCATGATTAATGATACAAAGATTCCAATAAGGCTAGCTTGTATAACATCCACTGGCTCCCCTATTGTGATGTCCCTATGGTACACAATAATTGGTGAAAAAATTTATTGTGCAACACAAAAAAAGGCAAAAATCATCACACATATTCAAAATAATCCCATATGTGGATTCGAGATAGCAACTGATAGTCCACCATATAGAGGAGTTAGAGGCCATGGAAAAGTCAAAGTCATAGAACACATGGGAAAAGACATTCTTGGAATTTTAATAGACAAATATTTAGGTAAAAAGATATCAACATTATCGGAATTTTTAAGAAATAATTCAGAAAATGAAGTAGCAATAGAGATAACTCCTGAAAAACTATTCACATATGATTATTCTAAACGGATGAAAGGTGTTTAATATTACGAAAGATGAAGGATGTCCTACTTGCAGTTCTAAAAATTTTGGAGTACTTGAAATTATAAATAATCTTAAAGAGCCATCAAAGTGGAAAATGAAGTGCTACAACTGTAACAAGTTTTGGTATTCATCGGATCGATAAATATGTGAAGAATTTTTTAGTTCAATACATCTATCCCAATAGCATACTACAAATTCTAAAATTACCACTAGGCAAATATCTAATTGTAGTTTATATCATTTTAAGTCATAAATATTACATGCAGCAAAAAAGAAATCAAAGACACAGAAGTAACATGGTCGTGAAATTTAATGGGTAGAACATGTAGAGGAATATGTCAGATGCACAAAGCAGTGCCAGTTCCAAACAAAATCAGATATGAAATAGGACAAAAAAGATGTACGTTTTGTGGAATATTTTTGTCAGTTGAGGATACCAGATGTATTTGTTGTAAGGCAGTTTTAAGAACAAAAGCCAGAGGAAAGAAAAACTTGATCATTTAATGTGAACAAAAAAATTATTGTATTTCCTTTTTTAGTTCATTCAAAAAATCTTTGATGACTCTAGTTCGCTTTTTGGCCTCAATTTTGCCAGATTTTGTGTTCATAAGAGATTCTAATTTGAGTAGTTTACGGTAAAAGTGGTCCAGGGTCCAAATTTTATCATTAGGGGTTCTGCTTTTGCAGAAAGGATCTTTGATATTATAAAATGGTCTTTTTTCAGAACCGCCTACAGCAAAAACTCGTGCAATTCCTATTGCACCAATTGCGTCTAAACGATCAGCATCTTGGAGAATTTTTCCCTCAAGGGTTGCAGGAATTACATTTCTAGAGAAACTATGATCACGAATGGCATCAGAAATTATCTGAATCTCTTCTTTTGTAAAATTAAATTTTTTTAAAATATTCTTTGATTCCTCTGCACTTTTTATTGAAGATAATTTTGAACGCTTATCAGATTTGGGATATGAAATAACATCGTGTAATAACACAGCGCTTAGAACAAGTTTTTCATTGGCATTTTCTTTTTTACATATGCTTTGAGCATTTTTGAACACTCTCATAATATGATCAAAGTCATGAGCAGTATCATTAATCATTAAATCATGTACTTCTTGTTTTAGTAAATTTATAACATTCATTTTAAAATCTCCACAATCTAGGCTTGATCAGTTTAAATTTTTTCTCATTTAACAGAGCATTCCAGTCAATTGCAGCAAAAATAATAATTGCTACAATTCCAAGACCATCAGCTAATAAAATACCAATAAATCTGTCTTCAAAGATTCTTGTAAATGGAATAAGTATGACAGGACTTATTGTCAGCATAACATAAAACGCTAAAAGTTTTCCAAACCAGAATCCAACATACATGCCAATGCTTTTTGCTTTTATCAAACCATATGCTACAAAAAGAATATTATCGGGTAAAGGAGTCACTGCAAAGACAAATGAAGAAATTACATAACCATATTTTTTCTTGTTGAGATAGTTTCCTATCACAGTTAAATTTGATGTATTATCATTTGAGTGATTTTTGAATTTAGAAATAAGTTGTTTTAAAACAAATCGTCCAAATGTTGAAGCAGTAGCACCTATTATGACAAGTACAATTAGATTCATAGAATCATCTAGCGCATAAAATGAAGAAAGAATTAACCAATTTGGAGGCATTAGAATTGGTGAGAGGTTCATCAAAAACAAAACAAGTAGGGGTCCAAGATAGGAAAATCCTCCAAATATCTCAAAAATATCAATCATATCGCTTCTTTGAACTTGATTTTTTTATTTCTAAACCCTTGGATTGTCATTTAATCATGAAAATACTCTAAAATGATCGTAAATTAACTAAAAATTTCATAAATTTTGGATCATTGATCAGAAATTGGAAGAAATTGGAACAATCATACACTATATTTATAAGGAAATTACGCATTACCAATCCTATGTCTGAAGTTAGCTGGAAGTGTTTTAGATGTAATCTTACATGGAAAGATGAAAACATTGCAGATATGCATAAAGAGATTTCAAAGCATTCAATCACCAAAATAAAACCAATCACCGCCTAATTTTCAAAATTATTGTTTATTCTCAGGATTTAGAAGTAAGTGTAGTGCAGAGGGTGGGATTTGAACCCACGAACTCCTGAAAGAAAGGATTTCCTATTTTTGAGGATCTTGAGTCCTTCTCGGTTGACCGGGCTTCGATACCTCTGCAATGAGATTGAATATTGACTGATATTTTTTGATTACTATTGGAATAAAATTCAGAAAATAATCATAAAATTAGAGAATTTTTAACAAGATTTGTTCTTTATTTTTAAAAGTACATTATACTTTAGACAGTACAAGCATAAAAAAATAAGTTTTTGTGAATTATCAAAAAACAAGCATTTCACGATATGAATAAAAGGTTGTGATTAGAGTGCAGAAGAATCATCTATTATTCAGTGTTCACTAGATAGATCAAAAACATATAATTTTCTCAAGAGACATTATTTGAATTTAAAAAAAATAAAAAAGAAAAACAATCACACTAATTTTTTATTTGTGTGAGTGGGGCTGTCCAAGACTGGACAATGTTTTTATTCAAATCAGCAAATGCATTTACGTTATCATTGAATGTTTTAATGTTTTGTACGGTTGCATCAATTGTAGTTTTAACAATTTGATTTTGTACAGTATTTGCTTGAACAACTTGCTTGCTGATATCTACAAATGCAGTTTTCATTGCGTCTGGAATTTCAGTTGAAAAACCATTCTTTTTTGCAAATTCTTGTTGCATTGATATTGAAGCATCAATTGTTTTTTCACATGCTTTGACACATTCTTCTTGTAGATGTGTCATAGATTGAAAATACTGTGGTACATTTTTTGTAACATTTTCAAAATATTTTTGAACGTTTTGCTTGTACATTGAATAGACATTTCCTGCTTGATTTGTTTGTGCGATTTGAGTATTCATGCTTCATGGTACATATCTGGTTATATATACTATTGGTAATAGTTGGTAATAATTGGTAATAGTTGGCTATCAACACCATTAGATTAAACATGAAAAATACAGCATATTCTAGACATACTGAGGGAATTGTTTAATGTATTTATCACATTTACCATAATCTGAGTATGGCATAATTCTGGATCGGGGGATCATTTCCCTTTAGATTAAAACATAATTTTTAAGAAAAAATCATAGACTATTTTGGATAAATGAGATTTAGGTACTTTTAATTATAAATTAGCAGTTGTTTTGAAAAAGCTTATAATTGTCCAATCTGGAGTCAAAATACATGGCAGAATTTCAATCAGTTGCACAAGTAAAAAAAATGCGAAGTGGAATTAATCTTAAAGCCGAAGTAAAAAGTAAAGGAGACCAAAGAACCGTAAATCTCAAAACTGGTGGCACAGTTGATGTTTGTGATGCAGTGATATCTGATGGAACAGATGACATCAAACTAACATTGTGGGGAGATGATATCAAAGCAGTAAACGTTGGAGATGTAGTAGTCATCACAAATGGATATACCAATGAGTTCAAGGGTGATGTTTCCCTAACAAAAGGTAAGTTCGGCAAAATGGAAATCAATCCTCAATAAATTAAATTTTTAAAATTATTTTTTGACAGTGTTTGGTTTAATTTTATCCAAATACGGTAGATTGGTTTTTGAATATAGATTTAAATTTTTAAATCAAGTATCACTGCATACAGATTCTTTTGCTGATGTAGTAATAAAAATAAATGTGGACAAATAAGTAGACATAAAATATATTTTTTAATTTTTATTTTGATTCAAAATTTCTAAACACGTATGATTGAACATAAAAGTTGACAAATTGGAAATAATTTTATGTCAAGATATGTCATAATACTAAAGATTGATGAAACATGTATCTTAGAAATTTCGTTTATTGTTTTGAATATTTTTCCAGTCAACTAAAGATATAATCACACCTATCAATAATGTTATAATTCCAAGAATTATCAAAATGCCAGATATTGCCAGAGGCAAAATTTTATTCATAAAAGGCGAATTAGGATTAGAAAGAGCATCAGAATTATCAGGATCTTCAGATAGCATCACAACCGCATTGATTGTCCTAGAACCCTGATTTTGAATTTCAAAGTTTAGTGTATCAGATTTTGTAATTTCTAACGTCTCAAAAATTATTGGGCCGTCTTGAGAAAATACACCATATTCATCCCCATAGATATTAGAGATAGAGATAGAGAGTTTGTCACCATCATGATAATCAATTATCTGCACCCCCCACAACAGAGGAACATTAGACGATTCAGTACTATATGAAAAATATCCAGATTCACCTGGGGAAATTTGGATATTATCAGAAACTTGGCTAAACATTCCTTCAAACATAGAAGGAATTGAAGACTCATCGCCGCTAGTAATATTAGATGTAGATAAAACAGAGAACATAACCGAAAGTGAACCAATAACAAGTATTAATCCGATTATTCCAATTATTGGACCACGTTTTTTCATTTTAATCAAAATAATAAAAATAAACCCCATTTTAACACTAACGATAAAGTAAATGATTTTTACAGTAATGAAATTATTTTAGTTATAGAAACAATATTTATTTTCGAGATTTCTTTGGAGTCTTTGATTTTTTCCTTGTTGCTTTCTTTGAAGGAGTTTTGGATTTTACAACCTTGCGCTTTTTGGCAAGTAATGCTTGAAGATTAGAAGATGCTTTCTCAAGTGCTTTTGCAGCAAGTTCTTCAGCTCTAGTTTTTTGTTCTAGTTCTCTGACAAATTTTTCAGCCGCCTTATGACTAGTACTCATTGTTTCACGTAGTGTTGGCTTTGATTTAGATTGTTTTTGAATGGTTGTACTAATTTTTGATTTAATTTCATTATATTTGGCAACATCTTCACTGATCTTTTTTGCAGTTTTTTCTCTGTTTTTTATCTCAAACTCTAATTCCTGAATACGATCATGTATTATGTTTAATCGTGATTTGGCAGAGTGTTCTTCTTCAACATTTTTAGCAAATTCTAGCTCTTGTTCTGCTTCACCAAGTGCCTCTTTTTCATGGTTTAGATGCTCATGCGCTGCTGCAACTAGTCTTTCAATACTCTCCAACTGAGATGTCTTTTGATTAAGAACTCCAGAGACGTCAGTTACATCTTCTTTTTCAGATTCAATTTTTCGATCTATTGAGTTCAAACCTGATGAAGATCTTCTTTCAATGGATCTTACTTGTTGGAGTTGTCTTTCAGCTTTTTTCCTAAGATTAGTTGCTGCTTGTTTCTTTTGTCTTAGCGTAATCATTAATTTTTCTAGTGATGCCAATAATTGAGTAAAGATAGAATGGTCGGTTAAGTTATGGATATAATCATGATTTGACTTACCAGTTAACAAAATTAACATAGTTTGATCGCAAAAATCGATTTTTTAAAAAAATATTAGTAAAAGAAAATATCAAAAAGAGCATGGAGTTTCATCCAAAAGATTTGCCAGTATCAAAAACATATGATCTAAAAGATGTCAAAGATGCATCAGATGCAGTTGAAGATATGGTGAAATTAGGATTCAATAACAGAAAAGAAGGTTTTAGAGTTTTGATGCCAAAAGAATCAAAACTTGCAAAAAGAATAGGATACACAGTGACAACTGGAGTCACATACGGACTAAGACAAAAAAATGAGATTAGAGACATAAGATATTGGACATATCATTATGATGAAAATCATTACGCCATAGTTTTGATCAGTAACAAAGACTTGACAGAGTTAGGGTTTTAATTTCTCAAATATTTTGTATAGTTTTGTTCTTTTAGCCAGTACACCAGCTAACATCACACCAAGAATAGTTCCTCCAATAACATCCATTGGAAAATGCTGAAGAACATAGACTCTACTTATCGATACCAATAATGGGTAGAGAAATAACAAGTATGCACCTCTAGGAAATCTTTCAGATAAGGCATATCCAAGTATTATTCCAAAAATCATAGCCCTTGCTGCATGCCCAGATGGATAAGAGGCACCGGATCCTCCTTCACAAAACAATGCAAATGTATCACGGCTAATTTTTACTGGAAATGGGGCACCTTCATAATCAAAGTCAGGCCTATCTCTATCGATTCCGCACTTTATGTATCCAGTAAGTAGTGTTGCTAAAACAATTAAAATCATCAATGTGATTCCGACTCTCCTAGTTTTTTTGATTAAAAGCATCATTATACCAAAACCCAGCATCCAAATCGTATCACCACTTTCTGTGATGATCTGCATGATAAGATCCAAAGATGGATTTCCCACATTATTAGCAGTAAAGGAAATTACGGATTGATCAAAACTTTCTGTAATGTGAAAATATACCAACATGGATACAAAGATAAACAAAATTACAAGTAAAACAAATGAACGTGACCGAATATCAAAAATCCAATTCTGCAATCAAATAAACCTCAAGTATGTTATTTTTAATTTTTCTCAAGTAGATAAGTATTAAAAATTATTCACTCGGTAAATATTAAATCATGACAAAAAATGATCGGCTCAAAGAATTTAACCAAGGTGCCAAATAGAAAAGTCGTGAAGGTACTCACACTGGATGATTTTGACCTTAAAGGCAAAACAGTTTTTTTAAGAGTCGACATGAATTGCCCCATAGATCCTGAAACAATGGAGATTTCAGGAACTAAACGTATTGAAGAGGCAACAGAGACCATAAAATCACTAGAAGAGGCAAAAGTGGTTGTCGCATCTCATCAAGGAAGAGTTGGAAACAAAGACTATACTGGAATGGACAAACATGCAAAAGTTCTTGAAAAATTAATGGGTAAAAAAATCAAGTATGTAGAAGATGTCATTGGCAGTGCTGCGCAAAATGAAATAAAGAATTTGAAAAACGGCGAGATATTACTTTTAGATAATTTACGTTTATGCGCTGAAGAAAATTATGAATTCACACCACAAGAAGCTGCAAACACTATCATGGTAAGTCGATTATCAAAATTATTTGATCTTTGTGTATTGGATTCATTTCCTAGCGCACATAGATCACATCCATCAATAGTTGGATTTCCATATGTTTTACCTGCATGTGCAGGACGAATTGTTGAAAGAGAGGTCAGAAATCTAGATGAAATCATGACTGTAGCCAAGGCACCACATGTGATTGTGCTGGGTGGATCCAAGGTTTCAGACAGATTAGAGGCAATCAAATTATTGATTCAAAACGGTCGTGCAGACCATGTTTTACTTACAGGATTAATTGGTAATGTCTTCATGCGTGCACAAGGAAGAATAAGATATCCACTTGGAATAAAGAGAGAAGACGAGGTAGTAGCAAAAGCACATTCTCTAATTGGCGAATATCCAGATGTGTTTTCCACTCCGGTAGACATTGCAATTGACAAAGATGGTGAGAGAATCGAGATGGATGTAAGGGAGCTTGAGATAGGAGACAAAATTTATGATCTTGGACCTAAGACAGTAGAGCATTATTCAAAATTAATTACAGGTGCAGGAACCGTTTTCATAAGTGGTCCTGCAGGATTTTTTGAAAAAGAAAACTTTAGCTATGGAACAAAAGGATTACTCGCTGCAATTGCAAACTCTATGGCAACTACAATAGTAAGTGGAGGTCATTTAACATCTGCGTTAAAAAAATACGGATTGGCAGAACAAATAGATCATATTAGTACTGCAGGTGGAGCACTCGTCCTTTATCTTACTGGTGAAAAGCTTCCAATGATAAAAGCACTAGAAGATGCAGCTATCAAACACAGATCTAAATAGACGATTTACAAGAAGGGTTAGGACAAATTTGTTTTTCATTTACCCCAAGATACACATCTGAATTACAAGTACTACAATGGTGTTTTTCCATAGGATCAAATAGCTTGAGCCAAATAGTCGTAAAATTTTGCGCGATATTTCTTGCAAGACCAGAATTGCAAATCTCATGAAAGTAGGATTCTGTATCATCTACAATCCAGGAAGGATCTAAATCTCCATTTTGTTTTATTTTCTCAAAAATTTCATCATTGGTAAATTTTTCATCAGCACCATTATGGTTTTCAAAAATAATTTTTCTAATTTGAAGTTGAATCGGGGTTTTAGGAGTGAAATTGCCCATTTAGTATAAGTTGTCTGCCTCTTCTTTTAACTTATCTACATCTTGAGAATCTTTCATGTGCTTTCCAAGATATGAATAAAGAGCAGATTTTAGTACTTTAAGAGAAAGTAGTGCGCATTTTATTCTAACAGCCTGTAGATGTTCTAATCCCAATTCACTTAAGACATCATGTTTAGTGATGTTTCTTACTTCTTCAATTCCTTTGCCTTTGGTAATTTCAGTCAATACTGAAGAGCAGGCCATGCAAATAGCACATCCCTTACCATGAAATTTGATATCAGATACTTTGTCATCGACAATTTTCATATCAATATCAATGCTGTCACCACATAGTGGATTTGAGTCATGAAAAGTAACATCTGGATTTTCTATTTTACCATAATTGATTGGATTTCTTGAATAATCAATTATCATTTCATGATAAATGTCTGCATTACTGCTCATAGTTTGAATATCCTCGCAACTTTGTTTAATGAATTAATCAGTGAATCTATTTCCCCTTTAGTATTGTAAATGTAAAAACTTGCCCTGGATGTAGCTGCAACATTTAGTCGTTCCATTAGTACTTGAGCACAGTGATGTCCAGATCTTACTGCAATTCCTTCCTCATCTATTATTTGTGCTACATCGTGAGGATGAACATCTGCAAAATTAAATGAAATTACACCTCCTCTTTTTGAGATATCTTTGGTACCATAAATCGTAATTCCATTTACATGAGATAGTTTTTCAATAGCATAATTTGTCAATTCAATTTCATGTTCTCGTACATTATCCATTCCAAGTTTTGTGAGATAGTCTATTGCAGCCCCTAATCCAATGACATCAGCAATGTTTGGAGTACCAGCTTCGAATTTGTAGGGTAAATCATTCCATGTTGTTTCGTATTTGTGAACTTCTCTTATCATATCACCACCACCATGAAACGGATTCATTGTTTGTAGAACTGATTTTTTCACCCATAAAACTCCAATTCCGGTAGGTCCTAACATTTTATGCCCAGAAAATGCAAAGAAATCACAACCTAGTTTTTCAATATCAACAGGCATGTGAGGAACAGCTTGTGCTCCGTCAATCAAAGTCAGTACGCCGTATTCCTTACACATTGAAACTATTTTTTCTGCATCAGTAATAGTACCAAGAACATTAGACATTAGACTAAATGTTACAAGTTTGACTTTGCCTGTGGCAAGATACTTTGCAAGTTCATCTAAAATTAATTCTCCATTATCATCCATTCCAATGTATTCTAGCTTTGCTCCTTTTTCCTGAGTCAAGAGTTGCCAAGGAACAATATTGCTATGATGCTCGTATTCGGTGGTAACTATAATGTCATCTTTTTTAATATGGGTTCTGCCCCATGCATATGCAACTAGATTGATTGCCTCAGTTGTTCCTCTAACAAAAATAAGTTCTTCCCTATTTTTCACATGAATAAAATTTGCAATCTTATCTCTTGTAGACTCGTAAAGTTCAGTTGCTTCTTCTGCCAACGCATAGACAGCTCTGTGAATATTTGCATTGTGATTTCTATAGTAATCAGTAATGGCATCAATTACCTGATTTGGTTTCTGTGTTGTAGATGCATTATCTAAATACACAAGTGTCTTGTTATCCCTTACAGTTCTTTGTAAAATAGGAAAATCTTTTCGTAAATTTTCAAAAGATGTTTCTACACTTTGCATTTCTAAACCTCCACGTAAATCTCATTTTGTTCTATTTTAACATTGTATGTTTTTAGTGGTATTTCTGCAGGAAGATTTTCTGGCTTTCCATTTTGTAAATTAAAAACAGAAAGATGCAATGGGCACCTTACACCTTCTTCGCTGAGAAATCCAGTTGAAAGATCAGCATCAGCGTGAGTACAGATTAAATCAGTTGCATAGATTTTTCCTTTTTGATTTGCCAAAAGAATTTTTTTATCATCATGAGAAAATCCAAAGAGTTGACCAGTCTTTACTTGATCCAATTTACAAGCTTTAATCCATTGAACCAAATTTATCACCGATACTTGTAATGTTGCTCAATTTCTGAATCTTCATTGTAACGTGTTTCTTCAATTTCAACAAATTTTGTCAGTTCTTCATCAGTGTTAATTGTCAATTCACGTGCATCCCATTTAGATTCAATCAAATAAGCAATCCATGCTCTGACTTGATATGACATTTTTCTTGATAGGGGTTCCAAAAATCCTTCAATAATTGTTCTTTCAGCCTCTTCTTTAGTTAGACAACGTGTTCTAAGATAGAAAACCTGCTCCTCATCAATTTGTGCAACAGATGCAGAATGAGTTGCTTTGACATCATTAGTGAAAATTTCTAATCCAGGAATGGAATCTGATTTTGCGTCTTTATCAAGCAAAATGGAACGGCCTGACAAAAACGAATTTGATTTTGTAGCTTTTTCTTTTATTCTAATCATCCCCTTGAAAAGAGATTTTGATTTGTTTCTTAGGATGGATTTTTCGACAACTCTGCCATCAGTAGATGGACTTTCATGATTCACATTTGTTTGAATATCAAAAGATTGTTCATTGTTTCCAAATATCACTTCAGAATCATTAGCAGATGCGCCGGTTCCATTAAGAAAATATTCTATCTTATATCTAGAAAGCATAGATCCAAACAAACCAGAATACCAGTTAACTTTAGAATCTTGTCCCAAATCAGTTCGTCTAGTAGAGAAATTAACCGTAGTTTGATCCATCATTTGTAATGTTGTAATATCAAGTTGCGCGTTTTGAGCAATGTTTGTGTTTAGTAATTCAAGATATGCTTGTTGCTTTTCTGCTTTGGAAGAATACAATTCCTGAACAATGGTTGCCTTGCTACTTTCATCTGCAAAGATAATATTTCTAGCAATAGTAGAAATTCCATCATCAGATAAGCAGGACAGAATATGGATTGGTTTTTCCAATACAAGATTACGTGGTATATGAATAAAAATTCCAGAATTAAATGCGGCGTTATTTAGTGCAGTAAACTTGTCTTCTTTAGAGTTTGATGCATCTAGTGCTTTTTTTACTAGTTCTGGATTATTTTTTATTGCATCATTAATAGAAGTGATAACTAGTCCTTTTGATTTTAACTCATCAGAGATATTGATTTTGTGGGTATTACTGCCTATTTGAATAATGCATGTTTCTTTTTCTAATTCATGTAATCTTTTTTGAAGGAAGATAGGTATTGTATTAGTAGTAGATGTTGAAAAGGAAACTTGTTGAGAATCCATTTTTTTTGCATCAGTGTATTTGTTGTATAACGGAGATGTCTCAATTGGCAAAGCATCATAGATAGTTAAGGAATTCTGTCTGTATTGTTTTAACCAGTCAGGTTCATTTCGTGATGAAGAAATTTCTTCAACATGACGAGAATTAATTTTTGAAAGTGTTTCTTGAGACATGATTAACCTAAATTAAAATTTAGTGGTTTAACCCACTGAATCATCCATCTCTAGCTTGATGAGTCTGTTTAATTCTACAGCATATTCCATAGGTAATTCCTTTGTAAATGGCTCCATGAATCCATTAACAATTAGAGATAGTGCTTCTTCTTCAGTGAAACCTCTAGTCATGAGATAGAAAATTTGTTCATCTCCAATTTTTCCCACAGTTGCTTCATGTGTAATTGTAGCATCTTCTTGATTAATTTCCATGTAAGGATAAGTATCAGTTTTTGATGTATCGTCTAAGAGTAATGCATCACATCTTACTGTAGCTTTTACATTAGTTGCACCTTTTGCAACATGAAGCATTCCTCTGTAAGTGGATCGTCCGTCTAATCTACTGACAGATTTTGATGTAGTTTTTGATGTAGTGTTTGGTGCTAGATGAACCATTTTAGCACCGGTATCTTGGTGTTGTCCTTTTCCAGCAAAAGCAATAGATAGTGTTTCGCCATATGCTCTCTCACCCATCAAATAGATTCCAGGGTATTTCATTGTAAGTTTACTACCAATGTTACCATCAATCCATTCCACTGTTGCACCTTCATATGCATAAGCACGTTTTGTAACTAGATTATACACATCGCTACTCCAATTTTGAATTGTGGTGTATCGTAATTTTGCATCTTTATGTGCCACTAGTTCAACAACTGCTGAATGTAGTGATTCAGATGAATATACTGGAGCAGTACATCCTTCAATGTAATGAATTTCAGAACCCTCATCAGCTATTATCAGTGTTCTTTCAAATTGGCCAATATTTTCAGCATTAATTCTAAAGTATGCTTGTAATGGCATGTCAACTTTGATTCCTGGTGGAATATAGATAAACGATCCACCACTCCAAACTGCACTATTTAGTGCTGCAAATTTATTATCTTCTGGGGGAATTATTTTACCAAAATATTTTTTGAAAATTTCAGGGTATTGTTTTAGTGCAGAATCAGTATCTAAAAATAAAACACCTTGTTTTGCCAAATCTTCTCTTAAACTGTGATAAACAACTTCGGATTCATATTGAGCACCAACACCTGCCAAGAATTTCTTTTCAGCTTCTGGAATTCCTAATTTATCAAAAGTAGCTTTGACCTCTGCTGGAACATCATCCCAGTTCTTTTCAGTTTTTTCAGTTGCCTTTGCATAATAGTAGATATTTTGAAAGTCAATATGACTTAGGTCTCCGCCCCAAGTAGGCATTGGTTTTTTCATAAAAATTTCATAAGATCGTAATCTAAAATCAAGCATCCATTGTGGTTCGTCCTTCATTTTACTAATGGCAATAACAGTGTCTTTTGAGAGACCCTTTTTGCTAAGATGTACATACAGATCAGTCGAATCTTTAAAATCATATTTTGAATAATCCATGTTTAATTTTTCAGTAGACATGAAAATCATAACATCGTTATATTATAAATACATGAGGAAAAATAGGCACAGCTAAATAGCTTCAGCTAAACATCAGAGTTTAGCTATACAAAATGTCGAGTCTGGAAAATCATTTTCATTACTTGCGGATATATCAAATATGCATTGAAAGATGTTACAATTTCTAAAAAGAACAAAATAGCAGAGTAATCTTGCCATCAAAGATATTACATTTTCCAGCACACTAGACTATGAATCAACATACACATAATTTAGAATTATTTTGGATTTAAATTAAAAACAAGGAATAATTTGTGTCCAGAACTTGTCACATTATAAAATAATTATAGAATAAATTTAAAATTAAGATTGTTTTGCAGATGCCTTTGCAGTTGGAGGTGCGTTTACTGGATCAACTGTTATTGTTACAGTGTCAACACCTTCTCTGTTATTATTATCAAATACTTTTAGTTCAAAGACTAGGACTTTGACTTCACCATTAGCAACAGTTGGAGATGTAAATGATGGAGTTATCGAAGACAGTGATGATAACACTACTGGTTCACCAGAAACTTGTGTCCACATGTAGGAGAGTTTTTGGTTTTCAGGATCATTGCTCTTGCTACCATCTAATGAGACTGTAACATGTTCATTTACAATTTGATCAGTGCCAGCATCTGCAACAATTGGTAGATTCAATGTGTTTACAACAGTAACCTTCATGCTATCAGAAGATGATAATTGGCCGTCAGTTGCACTACATGTCATAGTAATTACTTGATCATTAACAATTGTAGGAAGTTGCACTGTTGTACTTAGAGAACCAGCATTAGCAATTACAACTTCAGCACTAGATGAAGACCATGAAACATTAAGCATGTCTCCGTCAGGATCAGTTGCAGAGCATGACAAATTCAATGTAGTATTTTCATTAACAGTTTGATCAACACCTGCATCTACAATAGGTGCACTGTTTGCTGGAACTACCATGATAATTAATTGATCAGCGCCACTACGATTTTCAGAGTCAGTTACAGTTAATTGGAATACCAATCGTTTAGATGCACCTGAAACTACAGATGGTGCTTTAAATGAAAATGATGGTTCTGTGGTATCAAATTGTACAGTGTCACCTGAAATCTGTTTCCAGGAATATGTCACAGGATCATTCTCAGGATCAACACCCAAGCCAGTAACAGATACATCAGAGCCACTGACTACCTTTCTATCTGGACCAGCAGATGCTCTTGGGGGCAAGTTAACAGTGTTAATTGTTACAACTACACTATCTTTGTCAGAGTTACCTTGAGAATCTGTAACTGTTAGTTCAAAACCTAGTGCTTCAGAAGCAGTGTTAATGTTAGGAGTAAAGAAATAGACGGTACTTGCAGGTCTTCCATAGACATCAACTTTCATTCCAGATGTCTGTGTCCAAGAATATCTTAATTTATCATTATCAGGATCAGTACCAGTTCCAATTAATTTGATGTGAGCATTTTCAGATACACTTTGATCTAGACCTGCATCAGCCATAGGAGAACCGTTTGCAGGAATTACTTTAACTAATGCCAATGCATTTGCCCAACCATTTCCAGAAGAATAACCGGTAACTTGGAATGATAAAATCATTTCAGTTTCACTAGGAAGTTCAGGTGCTGTAAATTGGACAGATGAACCAGCGTAAGAGTCCAATTGTACACCAGTGCCAATTAGTTGAACCCAAGAGTAACTGATTGATTTTCCGTTTGCAGTTTCCCCAGTTGCACTAAGGGTAACTGTTTCTCCCTCTTGTACAATTTGCATTGGACCAGCTTGAATTGAAATTAATCTATTTGAAAGAAGACCAGATAATGGATAAACACTGACAGTATCACTTGCAGAGCCACCAAATCCATCATCAACAGTTAGTTGGAAAGTTAGTGGATTTGTTTGAGAATAATCAAGAGTGGGAGATAGTATTGTAAGATATTTTCCATGTGTGGTAGATAATTCTAGTGGTTGACCTGATACTTGGGTCCAACTATAAGTCAATGAATCGCCATCAGGATCCAAAGCACTACTAACTAGAGTAACTACATTAACGGTTTGAAAAGTGACTTGATCTTTTCCTGCACTAACCATTGGAACATGATTTACAGGGTTTACAATTACTTCAACTGTATCAGAACTACTTGCACCTGAGGGATCAGTTACTGTAAGGGTAAAGGTTAGAACTTTGATTTGACCATTTACTACATCTGGAGCCATGAATTGGGGCTCAGCCACACTAGATGAGGATAAAGTTACAGGTTCACCATCGATTTGTACCCATTCAAACATCAAAGTCTCATCGTCAGTATCAATTCCTTCACCAACTAAGGTGACAATTCGATTTTCAATTACTTCTATAGAATTACTAGCAGCAAAAGAGTAAGATACAGTACCAGCTAAAAACAGACTAAAAACTAATGAAAATAATACAATATGTGAATTCACTGATTAATTGTAAAATATTTGAGATATATTAACTATACAGATAACTTCTATGAAGTCAATAGATCGGAAAAAGGGTAAAACTGGATCGATATTAGCGAAGCAAAATAGATTTTGATGATCATCCACACATTGTAATTATTTAAAGTCCGCATACAGAATAATCAAAAAATAAGATAGAAAATAGTTCAGAAAAACTATGCAGATGAAAAGAGACTTTTGATAGTATCAAAAGCACCAGGCACAGTATGAACTTGAGCAATGATATTGTGTATATTGAATTTTTTTAATTCATCAGATGTAAAAGGTCCAATTGCAACAACAGATAATTTTTCTAAATTACTCAACAATGAATCAGAATCATAATCTTTTGACATTATTTCAAAAAATGCTCTAACAGAAGAAGCGCTCGTAAATACAATTCCATCAATTTTATTTTGTGAAAATAATTCCCTAAATTCATTCCACTGTGAAGTATCTCTAAATGCACAGACATCATAAAGATGAATTTCGTGTACATTAATTCCTATTTTCTCTAATAGTTCTTTCAAAAATGGTGTAGATGCACCGCTTCTAGGCACAATTACTTTTTTTCCTACAGCATGTAATTTTGTAAATAACTCTCCAACGCCAACTGATGAATATGTATTTGGCATATATGCAACTTTAATTCCCTCATTTTCTAATGCGATTTTTGTTTTTGGACCTACTGCCATGACAATAGTGTTTGCTACTGCAAGTTGCAATTTTTCAAATTTAGAAACTTTTTTTGCAGTATCAAAAAGGAGTGTCACTGCCTTTGAACTCATAAATACAGAATAATCAGGATTGTATTGTTTTACTGAATCCAAAAACTCATCCACGATTTTTTCTCCCTTGCTAACTAGTTCAATAGTAGGCAATGAAATGGGTCTTGCATTATCTCTAGTTACTAAATCTATGAATTCAGAAGAATCATCTTTTGAACGAGTGATTGCTATAGTTTTTCCTTTAAGCATTTTTTCGCCATCCTATAACACTAGATAGATCTACAACTTTACCTATTATGATATTAGTTGGAGGTTTGATTTTATTTATTTTTACAAGTTTTGCAATATTAGATACGGTTCCAACAATCATTTTTTGTTGTGGAGTTGTGCCGTTTTGAATTACAGCTACAGGTGTTTGTTTATCTAATCCACCTGCAACAAGATGCTTACAAATAACATCTATTCGGGAAAGCCCCATCATAATTACAATAGTATCAACAGATTTTGCAAGACGTTTCCATTTGACTGATTCATTTTTCTTTTCAGGATCCTCATGACCTGTAACAAATACAACTGATGATGCATACTTTCTATGAGTTAGCGGAATTCCAGCATAAGTGGCAGAACCAATTCCGGATGTAATTCCTGGAACTATCTCATACTTTACATTATTTTCTTTAAGATACTCTGCTTCCTCCCCACCTCTACCAAATATTATTGGATCACCACCTTTTAGCCGAACAACGTTTTTCTTGGATTTTGCAAATTTTACCATTAATTCATTAGTGTTATTTTGATGAGTTGTATCATCACCCACTTCCCTTCCAACGTATATTTTTTCAGTAGACTTTGGAATCATTGAGATTATTTTTTTGCTTACCAGCCTATCATACAATACAACATCTGCTTTTTGTAAGAGCTCAACTGCCCTCAAAGTAATTAATTTACTATCTCCAGGTCCTGCCCCAACAAGATACACCTTACCGGTCATTGTTTATTCCATTCCTCCACTTTTTTTCTCCAATTTATTGCAAGATCATTTACGCCTTTCTCACGTAGTTCCTCACCTACACTCTTACCAAGAGATAACGGGTCATTTTTGTTTCCAGATTTCTTTACAAAAAGCGATTTTTTTCCATCTACTGAAAAAGCGGAGACGCTCAAAGTCATTTGATTTCCATGGGATTTAGCATACGCACCAATTGGGAATCTACACCCAGAATCAACAAAGTCAGAAAGAGAACGCTCTGCCTCGATTTCTAATCTAGAGTCAGCATCTTCAATTTTTTTCAACATTGAAATTGTATTAAAATCATCTTTTCTTGAAACTATAGCTAGTGCACCCTGTCCTGGAGATGGTGAAAAATCTTCAATAGATAATTGTGTAAATGCTACATCGACACCTAATCGTGTAATTCCTGCTTGTGCAAGAACAACTGCATCAAAATCGTTTCCAAATACTTTTCTAATTCTTGTTTCGATGTTTCCACGTATTGGACGAACTGTAACATCAGATCTTTTTCTTGTTACTTGTACAGCACGTCGTAGCGAGCTTGTACCAATAACTGCACCAGGTTTTATAGAATCAAGATCAGTGCCATCAGATGAAATAAAAATATCATTTACTGTCTCTCTTTTCGGAATAGAAGACAACATCAAGTTTTCAACTAATTGTGTAGGTACATCTTTGAGACTATGTACTGCAAAATCTACTTCGTTATCTGCAACTGCCCTATCAATTTCTTTTTCAAATATTCCTTTTTGATCAATTGTAAATAACGGTCTTGCATCAGTATCGCCTTTAGTCTTTATTGTTTTGATCTCAAATTCTGTATCAGGGTTTATTTTTTTTAGTTCTGAGATTACCCAATTAGTTTGTGCAAGGGATAATTGACTGCCTCTTGCACCAATCACATATTTCAATTCTTCACCGATTTTAATGCAGTACGATAAGCATTCATTGTGTAATTCAGATCAGTTTGTGTATGTGCATCAGATAGAAAAACTACTTCAAACTGAGACGGCGCAATAAAAACACCATTTTTTAATAAAACAGAGAACATTTTTTGGAATTTTTTTGCATCTGCATTCTTTGATGACATATAATCTATGACAGGCTTGTTTGTAAAGAAAATTTGGAGCATTGACGATGTGAAATTGATTTGATGGGGTATTTTCATATCAGTAGCCATATCACCAATGGCATGAGTAAGTGATACATTATACGCTTCAAGTTTTGAATATAGTTTGTTTTTTATTTTGTTTATTGTTTTTATTGATGCAATCGCTGCACTGACTGAGATGGGATTTCCAGCATACGTGCTGGCTTGGTAAACTTTACCGCCCGGTGAAAGCAAATCCATTATTTCTTTTTTTCCACCTATTGCCGCAACTGTAAATCCATTTCCCAATGCCTTGGCCAAAGTGGTGATATCGGGTTTAATTCCAAAATGTTGTTGTGCACCACCAGGGGATACTCTGAATCCGGTTACAACTTCATCAAAAATTAGAGGAATGTCGTTATCTTTTGTAATTTTTCTAACCTCAGAGAGAAAATTATTTTCAGGTAAAATTAATCCCATATTAGCTAAGATTGGTTCAATTATAACTCCAGCAACATCTTTGTTTTTTGTTATGGTTTTTTCAAGTTCTTCAGAATTGTTATACGGTACAACAAGAGTGTTTTTTGAAACCTCATCCAATCCACCGTCAGATATGGAAATTCCATTGTGTGCAGAACCAGAACCTGCTTTTACTAAAACAGAATCATGTGCTCCATGATAGCATCCTTCAAACTTTATTATTTTTTTCTTTTTTGTAAATCCACGAGCTAATCTTATAGCAGTCATTGTAGCTTCGCCACCTGTATTTACCAATCTAACTTTGTCAATTGACGGAAAATTACCAATAATTAATTTGGACAGTTCTATTTCAGATTCAGTTGGAGTACAAAATAAAGTTCCTTGTGTTAATTGTTTTGATACAGCGTTGAGAATTTCTTTTCGTCGGTGTCCTAACAGTAATGCACCATACCCATTACAGAAATCAATGTATCTGTTTTTGTCTTCATCCCAGATGTAAGCACCGTCAGACTTTTTGGTAAAGAATGGATATGGTTCAAAATACCTAACAGGACTGTTTACACCTGATGGAATTACTTTTTTAGCATCATTGAATAATTTTTGGGAATTAGACAATAACCAACTGGAGTTTGGGTCATTATTATTCGTAATAATTCATAGGTTATTTTCGCGGATGAAATTTGTTTCGAAATAGAAACGCGGTGATGATAGTTCCCACATAAGGGGCTGTCCAATATAGCCACAGATTATCCAATACTCCCGAGAATAACGCAGGAGCTAATGCCCTGGCAGGATTCATAGAAGCACCAGAGATAAAAGCCAAAAAGAAGATATCCAAGCCAACAATTCCACCAATCGCGATTCCACCGAATCCTTTGAGTCCTTTTGTGTAAACTACGATAAAGATGACAGTCATCAGCATAGCAGATGCTAAAACCTCAACTGAAAAAATCAAAAATGTTGGAAAATCAGGATTGGGCGCATTTGCTCCAAGATTTGCTCCAGTGCCGATAAAATTCATAACAAATAGAGAACCAAGTAATGCCCCAATAATTTCGGCGGCAAAATAATATGCAATTTTATCTTTAGAAGTATGTCCTGTAATGTAAAATGCAATAGTTACTGCAGGATTGAAATGTGCTAATGAGATTTTTCCAAAAGAGTAAATGCCTATTATTAATGCAATAAATGGTGCAATTGCTGCAAATGCAATTCCTAATGTTCCACCTGTTTGCATGTCATAAACAATAGAGCCAGTTGCAAACACAACAAGAATGAATGTTCCAATTAATTCAACGGTGAAAATTTGTAAGTTTGAATACGACATTAGACATTTTCCTCAAGGGATTTAATTAAAATCATCACCTTTGTTTTTATCTGATCACGTATTTTTCTTACTTCTTCTATTGATTTTCCCTTTGGGTCTGAAATTTGCCAATCAAGTACATCTTTCATAAATAGAGCAGGGCATGATTCTTTATCCATACATCCCATGTTAATTGCCTTTTCAGATTCAGATATAATTTGTTGTGAGATATGTTTGGGGGTTTGATTTTCAATGTCAATGCCAATTTCTTTCATTGCTTGTAAAACAATTGGATTAACTTGAGTACTTGGTTTTGTTCCAGCACTTATTGTTTCAAATCCTTTTGGCATGTATTTTCTAAAAAATGCTTCAGCCATTTGGCTTCTTCCAGCATTTTCAACACAGACAAAGAGAATTTTTTTCATATTATATCATGCAATAAAATTTGAAAATACATCATACAAAAAGGTTGATCAAAAGCATTGCCAAATACGAAATTCCAGCACTAGCTGGAATTGTGATAATCCAAGCCCAAACTATTCTTTTACCTATTCCCCACCTAACTGCAGAAACACGTCTTACTGCACCTGCACCCATAATAGAGCCTGAAATTGCATGTGTTGTACTAGCAGGAATTCCAACATGTGCCAAAATAGCTAAAATGGTTGCACCACTAGTTTCTGCAGCAAATCCTTGATATGGTTTTAGTTGGGTTATTCTTGCTCCCATAGTTTTTACGATTCTCCAGCCCCCAAAAAACGTCCCGAGACTTATTGCAATCGCTGCAATCAACACAACATAGAATGGTACTTCAAATGATGTGATCACACCTTCTGTTAACAAAATTAGTGCAATTATTCCCATTGTTTTTTGGCCATCATTTGCTCCATGTGTCAATGAAAAATATGTTGCAGATACAAGCTGGAGTTTACCAAAAACAGTGTTCACATTAGCGGGTTTTTTCTTTGCAAATACTTTGATAATCAAGGTTGCAAGTAAAAATGCACCAACTAATCCCACTATAGGAGAGACAAGTATTCCTGTTGCTACCTTTTCAAGTCCACTAAAAATTATTGCGTGTGTTCCTGCACCTGCAATGCCCGCCCCGATAATACCACCTACAAGAGCATGGCTACTAGAAGAAGGAAGTCCCCACCACCAAGTGATTATGTTCCATACAATTGCGCCAAATAATGCAGCTATGATAATATGAATAGTTACAAAATCAGGATTGATGATTCCCTTTCCAATTGTGGTTGCAACTGCAACTCCAAAAAGAAATGGGCCAACAAAGTTTGCAACAGCTGCAAGAGTTACTGCATGAAGAGGTTTTAACACCCTGGTTCCAACAACGGTCGCAATGGAATTTGCGGCATCGTGAAATCCATTGATAAAATCAAAAATCAGTGCTGCTATTATTGCACCGATAGCTAATTCATACATAATTACCACTAAGCGTATTTCAAAACTATATCTTCAATGACATCTGCAACATCCACACATCTATCAGATGCAGTTTCCATTGTTTCATAGATATCCTTTAGTTTAATGATCGTTATAGCGTCATTGCTCTCAAAGAGTTTTTCAATAGATTTCCTATACAGATCATCTACAACATGTTCAATATTACCAGTATTCCTACAATGGGCTATCATATCTTCAGCATTCTTAATATTTTTTAAATTTGATACCATGTATGCTACTTCTTTTGTTGCATTTACGAGTTCTTTTGCAATTTCAAGAGCATATGGTGGTGGAGTGGAAATTTTGTAACTACGCGTTCGTGCAGAAATTCCATCCATGAAATCAATTACGTCATCTATTTTTGAAGCAATTCTTTGCATATCCTCACGATCAAAAGGAGTGATGAATGTTTTATTTAATTCAGCAAAAATATCGCGTGTAAGAACATCAGCTTCACTTTCAAGATTTTTGATTTTTGTATGTTGTTCTGTATTACTAAGATCTGAAAATAAAACAACTAGTGCCTCAGCAGTCTCTACTGCCTTTTTTGCCAGATTATCAAAAATTGCTAACAGTTCTTTATCATTGGATTTCATCCAAGAAAACATGTGTCCCATGAGTTAAATGAGATAATTTGGGAGATAAAGATGTTGACCATTTAATATAGTCAACTATATAGAAAATAGTAGAATTTGCGTATAAAAAAAGTTTAAACAATATTTTAAATAATTCTACAAAACGATCAAATGTTTCAAACTGAGTATAAAAAATAAAAAGAGATATTATTTTTGTGTAGAAAATTCTGACGCCCATTCGTCTGTAGATCTTAGATCACTTGAGCTAGTGGTTTTTGCATGTTCAACAACGTTCAGTTTATCCATAGCCGGATTAAGTGGATGATATCCATCACATTCGAAAGTGAATTGATCTACATACACAAACCCTTTTCCAGTATATCCTTCTTCATTGTCAGATCTTGTGGTTACAAGATAGGATGTTACTTTACAATTATCGTATTCAAAAGATCGAAGAGTATCTCCTCCTGCAGTCAAGAATACTGTAACATCAAAGAACTTGTATGGATACTCAAATCCTCCACTTTGAATGTACATTTGTGCTTGATCAGCTGCTTCATAGAGATACGGAGTTCCGCCTACATTTTTCTCCAATGTAAAAGAGGGTTTAGTTCGACCAGTTTTTTCACCACCATCATTTTGTGCTACGTTTGTACCAGTTTGGGCTCTGAGTGTTGCTTCTTGAGTAGTAGTTCCAAATCCACCTGTCTGAGTAAATAGTTGAAAAGGAGTTAATTCAGTTCCATCTCGAAATGTAAACTCTGCAGATATAGTAATTCCTTCCACAAATACATATTTGGCTGGTTGGACTGCGGCTGGATCTGCATCAATGTCAGATATTTCAAAGCCTGCAAAAGATACAATTGCAAACACTGCAATTACGCTTAATGTCGTCATAGATATTGCGTTTTTGTAATTCATTAATGAGATTAGTTATTTAGACATCATAAACTGGATCATTATTCTTTATAGATAGAACATACTGGTAGATAGTTCTCTTATCACTATATAGAAATTGAATTTGATCTCAAGATTGGAAAAACAGTAGTAATTACAGTTTTTACTAAAATGGCTTGTTTACTTCTCTAGTAAACACATAGCTAGCCAAACCAACCATCACCAGCACAAATACAGCAATAACTCCTATACTTAGTAATGCAGAGATTCCTCCTTCTGAAACTCCAGTCATCATTTCTCTGACCAATAAAACCGTATAAGTTACAGGATTGAGTTTTGCAATAGTTGCCAGCCAATCAGGGAGTAACTCCAATGGGAAAAGCGCAGGACTCAACATAAACAAAGGCATTCCAAGAAAATTTATCACACCCCAAAAAGTCTCTTGAGATTTTGCAGTGGCAGCTACAATAACTGAGATTCCAGAAAACCCCATAGAAAATAAAATTACAATTGCCATGATAGGAATAATCATAAACGGATTTGGAAAAGTTACACCAATTGCCAAAGCAATTCCCACAATCAAGCTAGCTTGCAGTGCAGAAATTAATGAAATTGCAGACATTTTTCCTAATGCAATAGAAGAACGTGAAATAGGAGATGTCAATGATTTATTCATAAATCCATATCTTCTATCCCAGAGAGTATTAACTCCACCAAAAATGCTAGTAAAAATTGCAGTTAGTACAATCACACCAGGTGCCATAAATTCAATATATTGTCCCTCAAAACCAACTGATTGAATTAATGGCTGAGTTCCTGAAAATGTATTTCCAATTACAATTATCCAAATTGCAGGTTGAATTAGTCGAATTAAAACTCCACTGCGTGATTTTTTGTATCGTTTTAGTTCTCTCCAAAAAATAGTATAAGTATCATACATTAAGGAATTCATGCACGTAACCTCTTCATTTTTGCATGTTCTTGTTTTCGATTAAATCCAGTATTATCACCTCTTATTTCACGACCTGTATAAGAAATGAAAACATCATCCAGTGTAGGTTGGGTTAAGGATATGGAAACGATTTTAATTTGAAGATCTGAAGAAATTTGAAAAATTTTAGGAATTACCTCTGTTCCCTTTGATGTAAAAATAGTCAACTTGTTATTATCTACATTGATCTTTTTTATCAAATCAATCTGGCGTAATTGAGACAAAAAGTCATCAGAGTTTCCATTTTCAAACGTCAATGATATAACTTCATTGCCCATGGCATTTTTCATATTCTCAGGTGAGTCAATTACCTGAATCTTTCCATTATCAATAATACCAATTCTATCACATAGTTGGTCTGCTTCTTCCATGTAGTGAGTTGTAAGAAATATAGTCATTTCAAATTCTTTGTGTATTTTTTTGATATATTCCCAAATTTTTCTACGTGTTTGAATGTCTAGTCCTACGGTAGGTTCATCTAAAAATAAGACTTTGGGGCGATGTAATAGTCCACCAGCAATGTCTAATCGTTTTCTCATTCCACCAGAATATGTGACTACATAATCATTTTGCTTATCAGATAATTCAATTAATTCCAAAATGTCATCAATTCTTTTATTGATTTGATCTTTTGGGATATGATTGAGTCTTGCTTGTAAAAGTAAATTTTCCCTTCCTGTAAGATATTCATCAACTGTGGATTCTTGTTGTACATATCCAATATTTTGACGGACTTGTTTTGCTTGTGTCATCACATCAAATCCGGAAACCAAAGCTTGTCCAGAAGTTGGCTTTAGTAGTGTCGTGAGGATCATTATAGTGGTACTTTTACCTGCACCATTTGGCCCAAGAAATCCAAAGATCTCACCAGATTCAACAGCAAATGAAATGTCATCTATGGCATTTGCTGCACCGAAAGATTTGGAGAGAGATCTAGTCTCTACGGAATACAACACTTTGATCGCTTGTCTCAATTATAAATTGCTAAGCGTTAATGAAAAAATTGTCGCATAAAAAATTTAAAGCCCTTTTAAAGTAATTACAATATGAAAGGACTCTGTCAAAAATGTCACTCATCAAATGTAGAAATAACAATTGAAAAAGGAATACCTATTTGTCTGAAATGCGGTAAAAAGACATCATAGATTGTAATTTTGAAAAAAACTATTCCAGTTTTTTGTATTCTTCTTTTGTCATTTTAAGAATGACTTTTTCACCTACGCCCCAAATTTCTGATTTGGATATAATTTTGGAATGCATCAACCCGTCGCTGATTTCAACAGATTCGAGTTCATTTGTATCAGAACTTCTATGGAGTCGTTTTATTTTTCCTATTTTGTGACTGTCAATATCAACTACTGGAATTCCTACTCTAACTGGAGGTCTGCTAAGCAGCAAAGTTTCCTCAGTGAATTTGTCAATGTAATCATTAGAAAGGAAATAGTCCTTGTTGAATCCCTGATGAATTGTAACTCCTGAAACAGTCAGAGTGTGTTGGTTAATGTGTATGTGCTTGACTTTACCATACTCTATGCCCTCTCTATCTATGACTCTTTTTCCAACAAAGTCATCAGCTGTGGCCATGTTTTCAGGCATGTCTTCGAGTTTAACTGACATGTATTACATTATTCAGATTTGCTTATCATACCAAATATCAGAAATTTCTAGCAATGAGGTTAAATTACTTGACAGAAATATCGGCTCATGGTAATTGAAGAGAACCTATTTCGTGCAACTTTAAGCACAAAGGGTAGAAAAACTGGAAGAATACATTCGGTGATGCTCCGGGCTGTAAAATATAATGAAAAAATTTATTTTTCAAGACACAAACCAGACGGAGACTGGTTCAAAAATGCAATGATAAATCCAGATGTAATCATAGAATATAACGATTCAACATATACAGGGAAGGCAAATCTAGTGAAAGACGAAAAACTAGAGCAAAAAATTTCTCAATTAAAATATCCTGGTGAAAAGAGAGCAGATGAAAAAAGAGTCGCAATAGAAATTACACTATATGAACAATAGTAGTA
>CALKVM010000020.1:0-26676 GCA_938049695.1 uncultured Candidatus Nitrosoarchaeum sp.
TGTAAATATGCCGTAGTAAATGGTTCTCATACTGTAATGGGTGAAATTCTTGGAGGAAAGGCAAAACCAATAATCGGCATTCCAATTTATGATGAGCACACAAATAATATCAAATGGGCTGAAGAGAAAAACCTTGGAGTATTGGCAGTTAAAACAAAGCAAGTCATAGAGTCTATTTCAAAAATTAAAGATAATTATAACAAATTTGAAGAAAATTTAGCGGATTTTTCCAAAAATTTTGTTCCTAATGGAGCAGAAAATACAGCAAAGATAGCAGCAAGTATTCTAGAAGAAAAGAAATAATACTTTATTTTGAGATTTTTAGTTTATCTGGCACGCGGGATTTCGATGGGCGAACGGACCGCAAGGGATGACGATAAAATCCGCGTGTCAGATTTTAAATCGATCAAATAATAACGTGGGAACGCTTTTATGGAAAAAATTAAGCCAAATTATTAGTGCCTAACTGTCCAGAATGTACTGCAAGAGAAAGAAAGAAAATTCAAGCAAAATATGAAACAGACACTGCAGAAGAAAATAGGGGCAGAGATGATTTATTCAAGTTATTTGATGAAGTTGAAATTCCTATGAAAATGGATTCTGCTACAAAGCATTTCATTTGTAAGAGATGTGGATTGTATGCTACACGAGAACAAGTTTCTGACATCAAATACAGACTAAATCAAAAAGAAAAAACACGTGAAGATAAACAAGATGATTATCTAGAATGGTGGCAAAAAAGTAAGAAAGACAAAGAATTAGACTAGAGTTGTTATTTTATGGTAAAAAAGACAGACGGAGAGAAACCAGCTAAGAAAGAAAAAAAGTCAGCTAAAGAGGATGACATTCCAAGTTGGGTTTCTGATGAAATTCAAAATGCAAAGTTTGAGAAACCAGAAGAACTGAAAAGAGCTGGATATATTCTTGAAATTTATGATTCAGACAATAAAATTGATACTCAATTGTATGATTCAGTTGAAGATGGTAGACATATAGTTACACTTGATTTGCCAAAAAAAATTAAAACTTCAGATTTGGAGAAAGGACTGGTCTATGAATTTACTTTTGATCAACATAAAGCACCATTAAGTAAAAAGGTAACAGATTATCTCCAAAAAGAAAAAGAAATTGATATGAATGCAATATACCAATTTGAATTAAAAAAAATAGAGTTACTTGATGTAGGATCTAGTGCTGCATCTGTATATGAAGAATTAGAAGATTAAGGCTATTTTGTTTTAGAGTTTAATTGTTTTTTAAAAGCCATACCCAAAATAGGGTTAATCAAGTATGGAAATGTATTTTTTAGCCATACAGCCCCACGAACTACTGAAGGAACAATAATTTCTAATCGCGGAGAATTTGCAGCGCGTAAGATTGCTTTTGCGACAGTTTTATCACTAAGAGATGTTGGTGAGTATTTTGGCATTTTTTTAAAAGAAGGATGATCAAAAAAATTAGTTCGAACCATTATTGGACTTACAACTGTTATTCCAATACCAGTTCCTTTAAGCTCGTGTTTTAGACCTTCTGAAAAACCTAACATTGCAAACTTTGATGCACAGTATGATGCAATTCCAGGTAAACCAAAACTTGCTGCAACAGAAGCGACATTAATAATATGTCCAGATTTTTTTTCAAGCATTGATGGAAGAAAATTTTTGATGCAGTAAATCATACCAAAATAATTTGTTGCCATCTGTGATTCAATTTCTTCAGTTGTTAAATCAAAAACAGAACCATAAATTGCAAATCCAGCATTATTTATCAAAATATCAACAGATCCATATTTTTCTAAAACAAGTTTTGACATTTTCTCTACTTGTAACTTATCAGAAACATCACATTCACAAATCAGAGTAGAGATATTTGATTTTTTTAGATCATCAGCTATTTGTTCTAATTTTTGTTTTCTTCGTGCAACTAGAATTACTTTGGAGCCTTTTTTGGCAAATTGGATAGCAGTTTCTTTGCCTATTCCAGATGAAGCGCCTGTAATTAGCACAACCTTATCTTTGAAATCCATAAATCAAAAAATTCATTAAAAGATAAAGTGGTTTCTATGATTTTTCCTTCTTTGGAATTTTGCTCAAGGCTAGTTTTACCAGTAAAAGCCAAGTTATCATAATAGGTACGTAGTATGTAGCAATTCTCCAACCAATTACAGCATTCCATGTAACGGTTCCTTGAGGGATAGTAAGATTGAACGGATCCAAGTTATTCAGATATGCAATAATGCCAAATTCTGCCAATCCAGAACCACCTAATGTGATTGGTAAATTTCCAATTGCATTTGCACCCATTACAGCCATGATTGAATCAAAAATACCAATCATTGATCCTGTTCCCATTGTAATTATCATAAATGATATTCCATAAAATGACCAAGATGCAAGCGAAAAGAGAAAAGATATTGTAAAGATTTTTCTTGATTCTGTTGTTTTTAGATTTTTTCTACTCATTGTACAAACTTCTTCCATCCAGGAATTAGTCTGCTCAATGTATTTTTCTCCTTTTTCTTTAGCAAATCGTTTAGTTAAACTAACTAGTATTTTTGGAACTTGAAAAGTTCTCCTAGATGACAAAAAGAATAGAACCATCCATAACACAGTTACAGTAATGCTGATTCCTAAAATTAGAACACCTACAACATATGCCCCATTCATCAATGCAAAAATGCCAGCCATAATTGATAACAAACCTCCCGCAAAAACTTCAGTGACTATATCCATTATTGCAATCCAAGTTGATTTTGAAGGTGCAACTCCTTTTTTATGTAAATAGTAAATTACAACAAATTCGGCACCTACAAACATCGGAGTGGTAAATTTGATAAATTCACTTCCAATTCTAACACCACATAATTTCCAAAAAGAATCAAATTTTCCAAGATATTTGTGTGTAATGTATGCAAATTTTATTCCCTGAAGACCTAGTTTTATCATCATGGCAATTACAGCTGCTACAAATGGAACAAGTCCAATTGCCAATACATCTTCAAATTTTATATCAAATTGGATTGCTATAATGAAAATAGGGATAAGAGTTGCAGGAATAGCAATAATTCTCCAATTCATCGATGATTTTTTTTATATATTCAAATATGAAAGTTGACTAAATTTCAATAACAATATTGAATGCCTATATCTAGGCACAAATTTTGAAAAACTCTAAGAATTAACTAGTTAGTTGATGGGTTTTTTGAATTTCTTGTTTAACTTCAGCAAATAATGAATCCAAAAGGTCATAATCTGAAAAGTTTTTTTCTTCTAATAATTTGATAACTAGTTCTTTTAGATGCATCTCTTTTTCATCAATAGAGTTCTGAATCACATATTTCATGTAATGTTACAAGTTATAGATCAGTCGGAATTTTATTTAATTATTGATTACCAATGTGGCATATTTTGAAGAATTGATATCAAAAGTAACTAGTTTGAAATATAAGCCAAGAAAGAAAATTTAGTTAGTATTGAAAGCAATTTTTGTAACAGGAACAGCTGGAGCAGGAAAATCTCTTTTAACATCAAAACTATACGAGTATTATACAAAAAATAGTGCATTTGCAGCTGTATTGAATTTGGATCCCGGTGTTAGGAATTTACCCTATACATGTGATATTGATGTTAGAGATTATGTTGATGTTATAGATATAATGGAAAAATACGATCTAGGTCCAAATGGTGCCATAGTCATGGCAAATGATCTGATTGCTTCTAAAATTGATGAAATTCGAGAACATATTAGTAAAGTGAATCCAGATTATCTAATTGTAGATACACCGGGTCAAATTGAATTATTTGCATACCGTTCTAGCGGTCGTTTTGTTGTAGAAAATATTTCATCTGAAGAAAAGACAAACATATTTCTTTTTGACGGTGCATTAATTACTACGCCAGTAAACTTTGTCTCAATTGCTCTTCTTGCAACATCGATAAGATTACGCTTGAATTTACCAACCGTCAACATCATTACCAAAACAGATCTAATAGGTTCTAAACTAAAAAATATTTTAGAATGGTCAAGTAATCTAAAACTATTAGAAAATGCCATTGCCAAAGAGGCAGATGGAGAAACATACAGTTTAACTACAAATATTTTACGAGGTTTGAATCTAGGTGGATTTGCTCAAGGATTAATTCCAGTTTCTAATGTCACAGGGGAAGGATTAGTAAATTTAGAAGCAGCACTAAGCAGAATTCTTAATTTGGGTGAAGAGGTAGAGGATTAGTTGATATCAATCACTGTAAAAGCACCATCTTCTACTGCAAACTTGGGTCCAGGATTTGATGTGTTTGGATTAGCAGTTGATGCTTTTTTTGATGAAATTACTTTAACAAAAAAGAAAAGTGGAATAAGCATAATTACTGAAGATGATATTCCAACAAATCCTGATAGTAACACAGCAGGATTAGTTGTTAAAAACATGATAAAAAAATTCAAAATTAAAGACGGTATAGAAATTAAAATCAAAAAGGGAGTTCCTGCAGGATTTGGAATGGGAAGTAGTGCAGCTTCTGCAGCAGCTACTGTAGTTGCATTTGATAAGATGTATGGATTGAAATTAGATGAAAACGCACTTGTAGAATTTGCAGGATATGGAGAAAAGGCTAGTGCAGGTTCTATTCATTATGATAATGTAGCAGCATCAGTATTGGGGGGATTTGTAATAGTTAGGATAAATCCTCTAAATGTAATCAAGGTTGAACCGCCAATGAGTCTAAGAATGTGTATTGCAGTTCCAAAACTTGTGGTTCCAAAAAAGAAAACCAAGATGTCACGAGGTGTATTGCCTAAAAAAGTTAGCTTAATTGACAGTGTTGCAAACTTGTCAAATGCTGCATCAATTGTTGCAGGATTTATGAAAAAAGATCCCAAGTTGATAGGAGATTCAATAAAAGATGTGATCGTAGAACCTGCAAGACAACATATGATACCAGGATTTGCTAAAGTTAAAGAAAATGCTCTAAAGGCAGGGGCATTTGGTGTAACAATTAGTGGTGCAGGTCCTTCAATAATTGCATTTTCAGAGAGTTCAGCAGATTTAAAGAGAATAAGTTTAGCAATGTCAAAAGGATTTGCATCTGCAAATATCAAATGCCAAACTGTAATTTGCAAGCCAAGTAAGGGTGCAGTAGTAATAAAAAAATAATCTGGAAAGAGAATTTATGAAAAAAGCAGTTATTTTGTTCAGCGGTGGAATAGATTCAGTTTGTGTAGTTAGTTATCTAAAATCAAAATATGATCTTTATGGAATTTCATTTTCATATGGTCAAAAAGCTAACAGAGAAATTATTGCAGCAAAAACTTTTGCAAAAAAGCTTGGATTAAAACAACATAAAATTATCGATATTGGTTTTATGAAAGAATTGTATGGTGATTCTAATGTTTTAACTAGTTCAAAGAGGAAAATTCCAAGCGAATTTGATTATTCCATTGTAGTTCCAATTAGAAATGCGGTATTTCTATCAATTGCTTCAGCATGGGCCTTTACTCTTAATGCATCATTTGTAGCATATGGTGCGCATACAGGTGATAAACACTATCCTGACTGCAGACCGATATTTGCAAAAAAGTTGGAATCTGCTTTTAATCAAGGTGAGATTGATGGGATAGATTCAGGATTACGAAAAAATATCAAAATATGGTCCCCATATCGTGAGGGTATTTCAAAAAGTGATTTGCTAAAAATTGGTTTCAAAGCTTTAGGTAATTCTATCTTCGAAACATGGAGTTGTTATTCCAGTGAGAAACATCATTGTGGTATTTGTGAGTCTTGTAATAATAGAAAAATAGCATTTCAAAAAGCTGGTATTATAGACAAAACAAAATATCTAAAATAGTCTCTAGTATTTGTTATCAAGAATTTTCTTTTTGAAAACAAAATTTCTGATTATAATATACCAAATAAAGAATATTCCACCAACAATTCCCATAAATACATAATTTTGAATTTCTGGAGTTAGTCCTTTTATGGAATTAGTAATTTCTCTTGAAACTAACATTGAAATCGCAATAACAATTCCAAATTCAATTGCATACCATGTCCAATTAGGCCATGATTCTTTTGGAATGTGAACATTAGGATTAGCTCCCATGGTTTTTATCTAAAAGATTGATTATTTAATTTTTCAGGAGAGCCTAAAGTGGGGTATCAGAGGTACGTCGTCTAATCATAGTCATAATACTCTCTTTTTCCTCCTTATTCTCATAAATTCCTCTATATGCAGAAGAGGTAAGTGTTGCATCATTTCTAACTCCACGCATTTTCATACAGAAGTGTTCTGCATCAGCCAAAACTACCACTCCCTTTACACCTTGAGCAAATAGCTCATCAGCTATATTCTTGGTTAATCGTTCTTGAATTTGTAGTCTTTTTGAGTATTTTTCAACTAATCTTACCAATTTTGAGATTCCAAAAACTCTGCCGTTAGGAGAATATGCGATGTGTATCTTTCCAAAAAATGGTAACATGTGGTGCTCACACATTGAATAAAACTGAATATTACGTGCAACAACTACATCAGAATCTTCAGAAAATTGTACGGATAATTCAGAATCAGACTCGTATCCACCAAAGATTTCTTCATACATATTTGCAATTCTTTCAGGAGTATCTTTAAGACCTTCACGAGTAGGATCCTCACCAATTTCTATGATTAATTCCCTAACGAGTTTTTTTACACGTTCTTTATCCATTTTATATTTTCACAGATTTTTTCTAGTATTTGAACCTAGTCTGGTTTCTAGGCTGGTGGTAAGATTATGGAGCTCCAATGAATTTGTGAAGCTGAGGTACAACTTTGACATCAATGTAATGTGGATAAACTATGTCATACAAATTTAGCAATAGATCTAATGAAGGTTCTGCAATACCATATGTTGGTTGTATAATGAATCCATCAATGTCTTGCTTTGAAATAACATGAAATATTTTATCAACCAAATCTTTGAAATCTTCTAATTTTGTTTTGGAGCTTACAACAATTTTGATGTATGTAGTTTTTTTAGATACAATAGATGATTTAAGACATTTCATCGCATTATCAATTAATCTTTCATAATGTTTAGAATCTACAAAATCAGAATCTTTTGTTTTGAATTCTATTTTGACAATATCAATAAATGGTAATACATGATTGAATCTATCAGAGTCAAAACACGATGACTCTAGATAAGTTGGAATTTTTTTAGTTTGAACATATTTTGCAAGTTCAGCTACTGCATCATGTTGTATTAGTGGATCACCCCCCGTGAAATTTACTTTGTATGTTTGATTTTTAAGATTAGAATCTATTAGTTTACACGCTTCCTCAATTGTGTATTCATTTCCAGAATCAAGTGGGAGTGATTCTTTGGTATCACAATAAAAACAAGTAAATGGACAACCAGCTAATCGAACAAAAAGTGTTTTTGTACCATAAAGAATTCCTTCTCCTTCAACTGATGTAAATATCTCAAATAATCTAACTTTCAAGTAATTGTGGTATTTTTTTTCATTATTTATTCAATGAGTTTTATTTAGTGCATTACAGGTTCTTTTGTATAGAATAAGCCAGAAATAAAGAAGACTACTCCTAAAATTCCAATCAAGCTTCCCACAAATTCTACAGTGTTTTGCATTTCACCTTGTAATGGAGCCCATAACCACGCCATCAAAGCACCAACTATGATCATTGGAATCCCTACACCAACAGAAATTGCTTTAGAAGCCATGCTCAATTCTGTTAGAAAATGTATATGAAGTTTATGATAAGATGGTTAATCCTAAAATTGTTCTAGTGTTGCTAATGATCGTATAATTCATTTACCATTTCAAATTTACCTTGAGCTAAATGACGTTTAATGGTTTGAGTGTTTTTAGCATTCTAGATCAACTTAACTTAATTTATCAAAGTTAGATGATTTGAGTAATATTTTTCAGATTGTATAATTCTGGGTGATTATTTTTTGCGTTCCTTTAGATGTTCTTTAATTGATTTGATTTCCTTTATTTGTTTAATTATCTCTTGTGGATCTGTTGTTGCGGAAAGGTTTTTTCTGGCATCTACAAGTTTTTGGATAATATCTTCAGATAGTCCTTGATTCTTTACATCTTTGATTAATCTATCAAGTTGTTCTAGATATTTTTGAGCATATTCTTTAGCACGAGATTGTTCTTGTTGAGATGCATTTCCACGAATTTTGTTATTAAAATCATCAGTAATTTGTTTAATTTTACTAATTGTTTGTAGTGCATCATCAAATTGTTTATCTGTGATCTGTTTTGTTGCTATTACAAATAAAGCATCTATTTCAGAAAAGTCAATTGATGTATTGTATTTTTTAGCAATTATTTTGAGATTATTAACATATTCTTGCACTCTAAGAAGATCAGCAGATGGATCTGTTATTGTATTTTTAAGAGTGGCCACTTCTACTTGTGAAGATTGATTGTTTGTTAATTGTTGAGATATCTCTTTGAATATTTTCATTGCAGAAAGGAAATATTTTTTTGCTGAATCAATATCATTATTTTTAAGAGATTCTTCTAAAGCAGTGATTTGTCGTGTACCCTCTTTGAAAAGTTGTTTTGTTTTATCTGATGAGTTTTGTTTTATCTGATTTTCGAGTTGTTTCTGGGCTTGTTTTGCAATTTTTAGAAGGATTATTGGATCAGTTTGAGCTTGAGCAGTATTAGTCATACCACCTAGAATCATACTAGATACTAAAATCAATAATACAAATGAGGTTATTTTTTTCATTTTTCTTCCTCCAAATCTTTTTTCAGTTTTACTAAATTTTGTAAATCTTTTTTATCAATTTCAATAACGCCTAATCTTTCTAATCTTTTTACAGCTCTCCACATAGTAGTCCTTGGTTGAAGAAATTTCTTTCTTAATTCACTTTCAAGTACTTGACCTCCCTTATCAGAAATAAATTTTACAATCTCTTTATCATCTTCACGCATTTCAGGTCTAAAATTGAATATAGTTTCTGCATTATTGGATTTTGTTTCAGTTTGTTTTTCAGTAGATTCTGTTTGTATAACTGATGGTAAAGATTTTGATTGTTTTCTTTTTAGCATTAATACTATGCCTATCACTACAGCTATAATTGAGCCACCAATAACTGCTGCATTAATATAATTAAATGATGATTCACTTGAAATTGTTGGTTTGTGATTAGTTGGATTTATTGGTGTAAAGATGTAGTTTATCTCAGATAATCCAGCAGTAAGATCAAGTTTTGTTTGCTCATCTACTAGTTCCATATTGTTTGGTAAACCACTCATTCCAACTATGACTGAATTTTTTGGCATTAGTAATGTATAATCTGATGGAGAATCAAATGAGAATGTCCAAACTCGTCCTTCTTTTGAAACTAAATCATCAATATTATAATCAACTATAATACTTGATGAACCAAATATGTCAATTATGGCTTTGTCTCCAACTATTTTTTCAGATAACAAAAATCCAGTGTCTCCTGTTGCAACAAAATTATCTATTGACTTGCCAAACAAATTAAGCTCAAAATCAGGTTCTAATGGATCCACGTCTATTTGTGTGGATACATGTGTGGATCCATCAGAATAAATGACAAGTTCAAGAGTTCGAGTAGAACTGAATGAGGTCTGAAGAGGTATCAATACTGTCACAATAATTAAGCCAGCAAATATCAAAGGTGTCTTAACCATTGTTTCGAGGATACCATCAGTCCTTACAAAAAGCATTCCATCTTCTCGAATAGACTCTTTCTCATAAACAGATACGATTTCTGGGTTCATTAGCTAGTACCTCAAATTCATACTTTCGACAAGTCCCTGAAATCTCTTGAATTCCTGGAAAAATTGAAGTCCTTTTTCAGTAATTAAAAAGACTCTATTCCTGTCGTTTTTGACTGACTCTACCAAGCCTGCTTCTACCAATTTCTCACATTTGTCTAGTACTGCATAGTGAGACAGGTTGGCTTTGCGAGAGATTGCAGATATGATAACTCCAGTGCGACCGCCATCAGCAGTTACATCTAAGATATCACCCATTATGCCCATTTCGGACCTGTATTGTTGTTTTGACATGTGTTAGTATGAGATTAATTAGTTAATGAGGAACATTCTGAAACTGTGAAGCGGAACGCATAGCGGAACATGGATTTCGTCTCTTAAAATTAATAATTTTAACAGAAATTACTGCGGTGAGAGAAAATTTCAAATTTTATTACGCCTAAAATTTTAACGTAAAAATCAAATTTTTTAAAAAGTTCAATGGAAAATTATTTTTGAGTAGTTTTTGATGATTTTTGATTGATTTTGTCTAATTTTGATATATAAAGAACAGAGAGTGAAACCTTATCTGAGCATATCTAACCCATATTCATGTCAAAATAGTACTTTTTGAAGATATTCACCAGAGAGACTTTTTAGATTACAAAAATTTAGACAGTATTGAAGATTAACAATATGAATTGGTTCACGTGGTACCAATAATTCTCATATGTAATACAAGGAACAGTTGCAGATGAAGGAATAGTTTAGAATCATATTTTCTAGAAATATAACAAAAATACAGTACAAATGTATCTGTTATTTCATCAATCCTAGTCTAAAAAGTCATGATGTAGATATAGTATTAGTACTGTTTCAGATTAGATAATAAAGTAAACTTGGAGAATTTTTATAATTCTAATTTAGAAATTCAATTTTTGGTGGAATAGTCATAATTTTTCTTTCCAATGATCAAAAAATCAGTCACTAGGTCAGCTTTGAGATTCATAATAACTTTTTATTCCCATTTTGAAAAGAGATCGTAAAATGTTTGATAAATTCAAAAAGGAAGAAGAGGGTGAAATGACAGAAGAAAGAACTGCAGATGAACAAACTAATATGAAATCCAGAGGCATTTCATCTAATGAAACAGTAGGAGAAATTGGAATTGTAGAACTAATGGATAAACGCGCTAAATTGGAAGAAGCAATTGATTATGTAGGTTTAATGATAAAGAATCTAAAAGATAAAAGAACTGTTTTAGAAAAAGATATTGAAGAAGAATCTGTAGATATTAAAAATCTAAAAGAAAAATTAGAGAAAGTAAGTCAATACATTGAAGAGGAAAATAGAGGAATTAAAGAACTGGCTCATAAGAGACAACAAGTTGAAAATGAGGCAGATGAAGTAGGCTCACTTATCAATAGTTTAAGAGATAGATTATCTGGAATTGACAGAATAATTGATAATGAAGGTAATAGAGTTAAGAAAATTAAAGAATCTAGAGATTCTCTATAAGATTTAGAATTTTAGATATTAGAAAAATTTACTTTTAGTTGAAGTTCTAGTATTTGTAGGCATTGATGGAAATCTATCTCCAACAGAACTTTCAGCTACAGCCGCTGCCTCTTGTAGAATTTTCTCTGATTCAGAATTGGTTGTTTCATCCATTCCAAATGTAGCATCACCTGAGAAACTATCAGTCATAAATCCACCTAACATTTGTGCCATCTGACTAATTTCTTGGTCAGCACTTGGCATGAATTTTACAAGAGATGATTTAAGATTCTTCATTAGACTTATTGTAGGCATGATAGTAACCACAGTATCACCAAGATCATGATAAGTTGTTAATCTTAATTCAATTTGCTCCAATGCTATTCTTGCATTGCCTAAAATTTTTGTAGTTTTTCTTACCTCTACTAATTCTTTGGATAAAATTCTACTTGTATTCACATCATGTAACTGAGTTGCTTCAACTATTCTTTTGAAAAGTTTACTGTCTCTTTCATTTAATTTTACAATCATTGAATCAAGTTTGGTGATTTGTGTTTGTAATTGTTTGATTCCATTTTCAATTTTAGGTTTTAATGCTCCTTTTGGATTAAATGTATCATTGATTTTATCTGTAATTCCTGGTTTTTGTTGTCTATTCCATTTATTTTGTAAATCTGACAATGTGATTAATTTTGTAATTTGTACTTAATTTCAGGTGTAAACATTGCTTAACAGTAAATAAAATATTACTAACAAGAATACGTCTTTTCTAAAGATTTAGGATTGATATTCTCTGTGGATGGATTTTTTGGATGTGATTCGGAATCACAGCATTGTTATTTAGCGACTCTCCGCATAAAGGACATTTTACCATTCTATGCTGTGTGGATAAAAAAATTGTATTTAAATATTTTTTTTAGGCCTAAATTCAGGAAAATCTACTCAATTTTGCATTATTCAACTTTTTTTAAGCATAAAATAAAGATGAATTTATGGCTCAAAGTGGTGATTCTAGTGAATCTCAACGTTGTAACAAGGAGTGGTTTTAACTAATTTTCAATACGGAGAAATTTGACTCCAAATGTGGTTTTGTTGCTACAGAATAGTATAACAAGAATGGGTCAAAATGGAGATCTTTCACACAAGATGAATGTAGCGCAATAGAGTATAGGATTGGTACACCAATATCACTAACAATGTATGATATGGAATTGGATGGCAAAACCACATTTTAGAATAAACCAAGACAATCCAAGAAGAGTGGTTTTGTAAACTAGATACACATTAAATCATCATAAACAATTTGATATCATTGAGTGCGACCGACTCTTTACGGGAAGACCACAAACAGATCAAACGTCTAGATAAAATAATCATAAAGTGCTATGAGGATCTCTATGATGGAAAGGACATACCATTTGGTGACATTGAAAAAATAAATCTAATAATTGCAGAATTCCTGGACTCTATCCATTATTCAAGGGAGGAAGACTCATACTTTCCATGTGTAGCAAGCTATGATCATCTAAAAAAAGAGATACGAGATCTGATGATAGAGCATGAATTTTCGCGAAGAATTGCAAAAAATATATCAACACATCTAACACGTTGGAAAAACGGGGAAGATGCAAGAGAACCCGTGGCAAGATACCTTAAGACATATTCGATTTATCTTATGGACCACATGTCAAAAGAGGAACGGTTCTTTGATAAGGCAGAAAGCGAGGTGTTATCAAAAGAAGAAGAAGTTGAGATGTTTGAGCAATTTCGCTCCGTTATAGCAATTACAACAAAGATGCAAAATATGATTAAAGAAATCGAGTATCTTGAACAACGCCCTTGGTTTCTAACGTAAGCTCTTTAAGACCTAACTGGAAAATTTTAAATCATGAAGCCTTTCGTTTTATGGATGACCGGTCTGCCATGTTCAGGTAAGACTACAATTGTTAAAGAACTCCAAAAAGACATTCCAAATCTAGCAATGCTTGATGGAGATGAATTAAGAGAATGGTTTTCACCAAAAGACTTTTCCAAGGCAGGAAGAGATGAACACAATAAAAGAGTAGCTCATCTGGCAAAATTGTTACTAAAACATGGAGTTCCATCTGCAGTATCTCTTGTTTCCCCATACAAGGAGAACAGAGATGATGCAAGAAAGATCATCAGTTCAGGCGACCAGTTTGCTGAATGTTACGTCAAATGCTCAGTTGAGAAATGCGAGCAAAGAGATGTTAAGGGAATGTATGCCAAGGCAAGAAAAGGTGAGATCAAAGGATTTACAGGAATTGACGATCCCTATGAGGCTCCACAGAATCCAGACTTGTTAATTGACACAGAGTATGAAGCACTAATAGATAGTGCAAAAAATGTAAAGGAATTTCTCAAGAAAAGAAACCTAATCTAGTTTTTTAAATTCTTCAACTATTTTATCATGAATCAGTCCATTAGTTACTAAAATTCCATTTTGATGGTTTACTATTTTGTTATTGTATGTAATATCATTACCAGACATATCAGTCATTTTTCCGCCTGCTTCAGAAATTAAACAATATGATGCAGCTGAATCCCATTCTTTCATCTTATTTGTAGTAGTAATGTATGCTTCAGCTTCCCCTGAACTAATTTTCCCTACTTTTAGTGAACTCCCTATACTAGTAAAATCTTTAATCCCTAATTTTTTGATAAACATTTTTTCTTTTTCTGAAAGATGGTGTCTTGAACCAACTGCTTTACATTTTGAAAGTTCTGAAACTTTTGTAACTGAGATTTTCTCCCATTTACCTTTTGAAAATCTAAAAGCGCCATGACCTTTTTGTGCTGCAAAAATAGTTTTTTCTGTAGGCCAACCAATAACACCTATGATTGGTTTTTTATTTTTTATCAGTGCAATCATTACAGTAAATTCTCCAGTTTTGTCTATAAAATCAGAAGTACCATCAAGAGGATCAACTATCCAAATAATCTCTTCTGATAATCGCTTCTGATCATCTTTATCTTCTTCAGATAAAATTTTATGATTAGTTTTTGATAAAATAGCCTTAATGATTTCATTACTTTTTAGATCAGCTTCTGTTATTGGTGAATCATCACTTTTAGTGAATGTTTCATATTTGCCTTCGTATATCTCTAAAATTGAATTTCCTGCTTCATATGCAGCCTCAATAGCCACATCTAACTCTGGCATTTTGTCTAAAATTGGAATATTCTTCAATAGTAATTACCTAGGTGGTTAATTCTGGTTTTAATGTCCAGACAACTCCTAGGACAATAAATGGAATTGACATTATTCCGATAATTGTAAGTATTATGTTAAATTGAGATTCTGATACTTGTGGATTATTGACTATCCAAGGTAATGGTAATGTAATGACTACCCAGATTATTCCTAATAGGATAATTAGTTTGGCCTTTTTCTTCCTATCTGTCATCAATCTCAGTATTCTTTGAGCAGTATTAAATCCATGTGAATTTACTTGATTGATTCTCCACCATCGACTGCAAGTATTGCCCCTGTTGTCCAGGCAGCATCATCAGAAGCAAAATATAAAATTGCTTTAGCTACTTCTTCTGGTTGACCAATTCTACCTATGGGATGCTCATTATTCATAAATTCTCTATCTTTTTCAGTTTTCAAAAATGGTTTTGTCATATCTGTATCAACAACACCAGGACAAATACAATTAACTCGAATTTTGTTTTTTGCATATTCTAATGCCCAGCATTTTGTAAGAATAATTAATCCAGCTTTTGCCGCAGAGTATGCATCTGCGTTAAATCCCTGATATGCTTTTAATCCGGCATCTGATGAAATATTGATTATTGATCCGGATGTTTTTTGTAAATAAGGTATTGTGGCTTTTGTAAATCTAAATTGTCCTGTAAGATTTACATCTAAAACATCATTCCATTCAGACTCGTCAATTTCATGTAATTGTTTTATTTTTGGAAAAATTCCTGCATTATTTACTAGAATATCCAATTTACCAAATTTCTCGATGGTTTGTTCTATTACTTTATTGACATCATCTTGATTTCTAATATCAGCTGTTATTCCTATTGTATTTGAAAGCTGACTAACTGCATTTTCTAATCGTTCTGAATTTTTTGCCGTTATGACTACATTTGCACCATTTTCAACAAAAATTTTTGCAGTTGCAAATCCAATACCTCTACTTCCACCAGTTATGATTGCAACTTTCCCAGATAACTTCAATATTTTTTTCAATAAATTTCGTAATTTATAGCTCTTTAAACTAACAATATGAGAAATCATGAACATTTTTTATATTATAAAATGAATTCTTGTAATTTGAAAATAATTTTATCATTTCATATTTTTACAAATTATTATACAAAACTCAATTTATTTTCCAGAATAAATTCATCTAGTTTCTGTTTATATCAAAATCAAATATTAAATCAAAATATCATATGACATGATGATCTGATATTATCCATATTGGATTTTTTAATTATTTTGACATGGTTTTTCCAAATCTCTTCTAACACTGTGAAATTTTACATAAAATACTATAAAATATTATAATTTTTCATGTTAAATCTTAAATAGTTAAAGTAATTATAATAATTGATGCCGAAGGATATAATTCCTGTCGACTAAAGTGGCGTTGCCCCGCAGAACAAAAAAGGCAATCAGGTGTTTTAACGACCTGACCATGAGAGGAAATCTCTCAGAGTTCTGCAGTGAAGGGGTAAACGCCTTTTTAATTTTCAACAATATCTACAGATATTGGACCTAATTCATTTCCATTTGGATTAATTTCAATGGTTATCACCTGTTGAATTGGAATTGAAATTATTTTTTGTCCGTCATAATCCCAAGTATAGTATTCAGATATTCCTGTTTGATGTAGAGTCCCTTTCAACTTGAAATTTTCAGAAAAAGTATAATCTTCTCCTTCTAATAAAATAGTTAGAGATTGAGGACTATCGCCATTGGGAACAAATTTGAAAAGATAATTCCCTTTATTTACAGTAAATATATTAGAATAAATTCCATTTTTGTATAAATCAGGATCTGCCAAAGTAATATGAAAAACTATATTATTATTTTTCTTATCAACTTGATTAAAAGATAACACTAGTACAATTATTATCAATACTGCAGGTATGACTAGAATTTTCTTATTCATAAGTTAAATGATTAATTCTATTATAAAAATAAATTTCTAATTACAACTCCAAAAATTCTTTCAGACACTAGTAATGATTTATGATATCACTTCTATAATTCCTATTACAACTTTGATATTTTTTTGGTTTTATTTACCATTCATAATTTTGCGATATTCAGCTTTTTGTAGTTATGAATACTCAGTTTTTACCTCAATTTTCAGACCAATTATGAGTAACATTATTTCATTAGTAATTAAAAAAGCCAAAAATCTATGAGAAAAAGAGAAAATATGAGAATCAGGACTTTAGTTTTGCATTAATAGTTTGAATATATTTTTGATTATATTCGGTAAATAATCGAATTTTGTCTTGAGCCAGAGCCATAGCACCTGGCCTACTATTGATGTGTTTATTGGCTATTTGTTGTTCTTTTAACAATTTTTTTAAATCATCTTTGGTTTGTGATTCAAGTTCATTAATCAAGTTTTGAAGTTCATTTTCTAGTAATTTCTTTGTATCAGGAATTGCAGGTGGAATTGCTCCTATAATTTCTTTTGTAGTAATTTTCCCAAATACTTTTTTGTTTAATTCAGTCAATAGTCAAAACTCCATTTAGTGTCATAAATTCAATTTGGTGTTATGTATAATATAATATTTTTTTGAGTACTAATTTTATACATGAAGAAATATTTTATAAATAAAGAGATAAGAAGTGTGTATACATTGCAATCACTTTCTCAAATTTGATATTAATGCTGTAATTTAATTAGAATTTAAAAGAAAACGATATGTATTGATTCAAATGGAAATAGATTTAAAAATTTGTCAATGTAATAAGTGTAAAAATTGTTATTTTGATTCAGAAAACGCTAAAAAATTATGTTATGCATGTTCCCAGAATATTCACAAACATTAGTAATCATGTTCACTAAAATCTAAACCCAGTTCTATTGTTGCAATTACTGTGTTTTTAGTTGTTTGAAATTTGATATTTTTGTTTGGCAAAAATTGACTAAAAATTTCTTTTAATAATTGTTCAGTGAAAAATGACCAGTTCATACCTAATTCATGTTGGATAATAAAATGATGTAATGCTCCTTCAACTCTGTGATCTGATTTCATTCCAGATGCTCGCATATAATCTTCCAATGTTTCAATACATCGTTTCAAATCATATTTTCCTTTCATAAAAAGAACTGTATCTTTGATTATGGGTAAAACTGTTTTAATAATTTCACTAATGTCTTCTCCATCCATTTCGGCACCAAGTGAATCCAAAATTCCTTTAGGAATTGGAATCATACCAATTTTATCACCAAATCGATCCCAGTTTACATATTTCTCAAGAATCTGTTTTACCAAAACATTTTGTGATATATTTTTGTGCATCGCCTCTGTTTCTAATTCTTCTACAATTTTAGACGGTAGTCGATATGTAATACTGCGCGTTGTCTCTTTTTTTGTAGGATGAGATTGTCTATTAGTTGGAGTAGATTTCATTGCATTTAACTTCATTATTGAGTATATATCATATTATATCAAATTGAGAAATTTTTTTAAAATAACTGATAAAAGTTATTTTTTATTAAAGAAAAATTTATCTTTTTCTTCCAAGTTTTCTACATAAGTATCCATATCTAACATGAATTCTTCTTCATCAGCATAGGCTCGCTCTGCATGTTCACTAATATCCAATCCTGCATCTTCTACTTCTGGTGACACTCTAACACCAACTAAGAAATCTATAATTTTCATAATTATCCATGTACCACAAAAACCAAGAGCTGCAGCGACTGCAACTCCAATGGCTTGAATTCCTAATTGATCCGGATTACCAAATAGTAATCCGTTTGGTCCATTTGGATTAACTAATTTACTTGCAAAGAGTCCAATTGAAAGAGAACCTATAATTCCTGCAACACCGTGGACTGAACTGACATCTAATGCATCATCTATCTTTAGTTTCTCCTTAAAGATTATAATTCCAGAATACGAGGCAATGCCTATTGCTATACCAATAATAAAAGAATGTTCTACACTAACAAATCCTGATGCTGGTGTAATTCCTGCAAGACCTGCAATAGCACCATTAACAGCAGCAACAACAGAGGGTTTTCCTGTTCTTATCCAAGATATTCCTACCCAAATTAATGCAGAAACTGAAGATGCCATGTGTGTTACAATAACCGTATTTCCAGCTAGTGAACCAGAAGCTAATGCACTACCTGCATTAAATCCAAACCAACCTAACCAAAGAAGTGCTGAACCTGTTACTGCCAAAGGTATGCTGTGTGGAATTTCAATTGCTGGACCAAAGAATCTTCTACGACCTAGCACCATTGCCGCTGCAAGTGCACCCATTCCAACACTAGTATGAATAACTATACCGCCAGCAAAGTCAACTACACCTAATTGTGCTAACCAACCACCACCCCATATCCAATGAACTAGAGGATAATAGATCAGAACGGACCAAGCAGCTATGAATATTACAAATGAACTAAATTTCATTCGTTCGGCAATAGTACCAGTTAGAAGTAATGGTGTAATTGCAGCAAACATTAATTGGAATTTTACAAACAATACTCCAGGAATTGTTGGTGCATAATGGAGTGCCTCATTCCATGGAACTCCTTTTAGGAATATCCAATCAAGATTACCAATATAACCGCCTGATTCATCAGGACCAAATGATAGACTAAAACCGAAAATAAACCACATTACACTAAGTAAGGCTAATCCAAAGAAAATTTGCATAAAAACAGATACAGTATTTTTCTTTCTCAATAAACCAGATTCAAAAAGACCAAGTGCAGGTATCATTAAAAGTACTAAACTTCCTGCTACAAGCATCCATGCTGTGTCACCTGTATCTATTGGCACAGTACTTTTGAAGCTCTAAAACTAAATAATAATAACCAAATTAGATAACTGTTTGATTATCACATGATTATCAAAATCTGAAACTATTATTTGTGAAAAACCTTTCAGGATTATCAAATGCTAAGAATTGAAGCAATACTTGGAAACAACGACGTAATGGCAATAAGTGAAGCATTAAGAAAAATAGAGATTGGTGGTTTGACAGTTAGTAAAGTACGAGGAAGAGGTAGGCGTCCACCAACACAAATTCATGCTGCAAAAGGAAGTGCCATATTTCAACCTCAATTCAGTGAAAAATATGTCATAGTAGTAATAATTCCAGAGAATAAAGAAGAGGAGGTAATTAACACCATTAAAACAAAAGGAACCGTTGGAAAGATCTTTGTTTCACCAATATTACGTGCTATAGATATTGCAACTGGTCATGAAGGCGAAGAAACAGTTTAACTAAAATTCGTGGAAATTATTTCCATAAACAACTGTTGCATGTTTTAGTTGCTTCTCAATAGTTGGAAGATATCCCATGATACAATGATTAACAAAATCACTAAATGATTTTATTCTATAATCTGTTTGTAATTTTTCTTTATTATTTTCATATATTTTTTCAAGTTTAATCAATGTAAATTTTTGAAGAGGAACTAGTCTGCTTCTCTTAGTTGTTGGTTTGGGAGAGAAAAGTATTTCTTCAGATTCAAGATCATGTTGAGCATTAAGGGTATTCATATCAACAACTTCTTCCATTTCTGAAATGAAAATTTTTCCTCCTTGATTTGCAGAAAAACCAGATTTTTTTGAAATTAGATTAATTACTTGTCTAGCATCTTTTTCTGAAACAACTAATTCTATTTTGGAAAGAGGAATTGTTTTAATGTTAGTAGAACCTGTTTTCGAAATTAATTGTTTGTCAAAAATTTTACTATCTTCTAGATTTCGTTTATCTATAATTGAATAACCCATACTACTCAACTCACCAATAATAATAGGATAAGTGGAACGTCTAATTATTGCCTCAATTTTTTTCATAAAAAACATTTGAATTTTGCTTATTTATTAGTCTAGATAATTATCAGTGTTGATTTTATAATTTATTCATAAATAAATTGTAATTACAAAACATCCCAAAACTCAAAAAACATCTAAAATTGGACCAGATAATGAATGATAATTCATACACATAATAAAACATTATAAGAAATCAATACTAGTAATAATATGGCAATTCCAGATGATGTTCAAGAATACGTTGAAAAAAATATCAAGTTAATGATTTCTCAGACTGAAACATATATTCCTGTCATCAAAATAGTATTTCCTTATTCAAAAAATTTAGCAGATGGAATTTACAATCTAATTATAGGTAGTGCATTATCTGTTTTTGTAAATCAATATGCAATAAGAATGAAATATCCAACATCTGAAGACTTCTTAGAGTTTGGAAAATTAGCTTTGAAATATAGAGATCAAATAGATAAATTCTTCAAATAATTATTTTATTTCACGACTAAAAATTGTTTTTGGAATTATTATTTTTAATCTACATTTTTCAAACTTGGCTGAAGTTTTTTTGTTATCAATTTTACTTGAGAATCCAATTAATGATATGTTATTGTACTAATTTTCATAACTAGAATATAGGCAATCCAATTTTTCTAATACTATCTTTTGATCTGTTTTTTGCACGTTTAGATAGTGTTCTTAACAATTTTTCACTTAGATCTTCTAAAACTTCACTTAAATCAAATCCGACTGAATTGTACATTAGAGGAGTATGATGGGGTGTAATAATCATAATAGATACTTCATATTTTCCTTCTTTTCTATTTCCAGTTCTTTGTTGTTTTATTGAAACTCTAGCTTCATGTATCTCTGAATAAACTTGTTGTAATCTTTTGAGAGTTTTTCCAAATTTTGAACTAATCAAATTTACATTTTGTTGATCTTCTGGCATACCAACAATGTATAATGGAATTGGAGTTTCTAATTTAGATGCAAGTAAACCAAGTATGTCTCTAAAAGTAATAATGCCTTGAAGAGTATCATGCAGATTAACTAAACAACATGTAGTATCTGCTTTAAGCATTGAATTGATAATTTTATTTAAATCATCATTAGCCAAGCATTGAGGAATTCTAGTACTTCCAGTGTTACCAATTTTAAGTTCTAATGCATGTTCAGTTCTTGTAATCATAGAGTTACGGGATTGTTTTTCTGATGGCATGATTGATTGTAGCACATGATATGATGTAAGGACCTGCTTGATTTTACCTTGATTCATTACTGGTAGATGATCAATTCGTTTAGTAGTCATAATTCGTCTTGCATTACTGATAGATTCATCAGCAGGCACAGTAATTGGATTTTGAGTGTAAATTAGATTAGCTTTAATCCATTTGTTATCTTTTGATGAGAGTAATTTGATAATTCGTTTGGCTGTAACTACACCAATGATTCGGTTCTTGTCTACCACAGGTACTTCTCTTATTCTATAATGAGTGATTATGTTTGCTACTTTCTGAACAGAATCATTTTGAGTCACATGTGGAATCGAATAAAGAAATGGCTCTACTTTCATATCATTAATATTTTTGGCATTTAATAGTGCTCTAATATTTGTAGAAAGTACATTTTTATCTTTAAGATAAAAAACGTCATAGGAATTATCCTTAGTAATTTTACTGATTACGTGTGAAAGTGTATCTGTTGGTTCTATAGTAGTTGCTTTTGAAATTAGAGATTTTATTTTGGTAGATTGAATATCTCTCATATGAGCATGAATTGTATCAGTAATCATCTTGTTATATCTGCTGTAGAATTCCCCTGTTTTAAATTAAAAGAAAGCCCTAGATTTTCATGAATGATATTTGAGTCAATATATTTAACCAGTATGATCAGTCTGGGGTTAATGTTGTTAAAAAATACAGATCTTAATAAAATCATAATTAAAAAAACTATCACCATTAATTCAAATGCAAGCCTATTAGATGCCAGGGAGGTTTTACTTAGGCATAATTTAAAACGACTTGTAGTAATTGATTCAAAAAAACATCCAGTTGGAATAATTACAGAAAAAGACATTGCAAAAACAATCTATGCGCTTGGAGACAAACCAATCAAATCTATCATGGTTTCGGGTTTTATGTCTAAGAAATTAATCACAATAAAGAAAACGGATTCAATTTATGATTGTGCTAAATTAATGAAAAAAAATCACATCAGTTCTATAATTGTATTAGGTAACAATGATATTTTGGAGGGTTTAATTACAAAGACTGATCTTGCATCTATTTTTTTGACACATGCAATATCTCCTCTAAAAATTTCAAAGATAATGACTAGAAATGTAATCACGGCTATGCCTGGAGATTCATTATTGTATGTAGAAAGTTTGTTAATTCACCATAGAATTGCAAGAATTGTTATTCAACGTAATAGTATACCTGTAGGAATTATTACTTACAGGGATTTTGTTCCAGCAAAATTACCTTATTGGTTAACTCAGTCAGCTAATCCAAAAGAAGTTGAAAATTATAGAATGAAAAGTAATAATGAATTTCAAGATACACCAATGAATCATCTTCTTCATTTCAAAGCTGTTGACATAATGTCACCAAATCCAATTACAGTTGAATTTGATAAGGATGTTGGAGTAGCAGTATTATTAATGATAAGAAATGATATTAGTGGATTACCAGTTGTTAAAAAATCAAAGATGATAGGAATTATCACCAAAACAGACATCGTAAATGCTATTGCAGAAGCCTAGATTATTTTATAATTAGAATAGAGCAAGGAGAATTATTTACCAGTTTATTTGAAACACTACCAAGAAAAAATCGTGCAGTTGATCCAAGACCTTTATTGCCAACAACAATCAGATTACATTTTTCATTTTTTGCAAGTTTAATTATTTCATTTGCAATATTTCCTTCTTTTATTATTATTTTTGAATCAATATCTTTGTCATTAGTTATTTTCTTTCCTTTAATTAAAATATTATTTCCAAATTTTCGTAAAATTTCAAGATATTCTTTTCTATCTAATAGGTTAATTGGAAGAGATTTTTCAACAACATAAAGCAATACTAAATTTGCTCTATAGTTCTTAGCCATATCACATGCATGGAAGAGAGCTTTTTCTGAATATTCAGATCCATCGATGGGAACAAGGATTTTCATGTAAAGTGATTTTCTCATGAAAATTTCATTGTTTATTGATATTTAATAGATTCTTGAAATTTATTTTCAAATATCACTAAATATGAAAGTAAAATCAATTACAATACAGGCATGAAATTATATAAAAAGATTTTTCAAGATTAATGTGTCATTATTATGATTATTGTAGTGTGATTATTATGATTGATAATCTTAATTTGGTGTTAAATTATAAAAGTGTGGATTGATTACAAATGATTAGAAAAAATATAAAAAAAATCCTCGTTCCTATGGATGGTTCTAAGAATTCTATGAGAGGGTTAGATGAAGCAATTTACCTTGCAAGACAATGTCATGCAACAATTACAGGTTTGTATGTAATTCCCATATATCCAAGAAATTTTACTGATGCTATAATGCCGTATCAGATTCATCTTACTAAATCAGCTAAAAAATTTATGGAATCTGCAAAGACCACATGTGCTCAAAGAGGAATTGTATTTAAATTCAAAATAGTTTTTGGAAGTCCAACTATAGAAATTGATGAAATGGCTAGAAATAAAGAATTTGACATTATTGTTATTGGATCCAGAGGTCAAAGTGGACTAAAAGAAGTTTTCTTAGGTAGTGTTGCAAACGCTGTAGTTCATAAATCAAAAATTCCAGTGTTAATCATAAAGTAGTGATTAGGATGTTTTCAAAAATGCTAACTAGAATCCTTGTTCCATATGATGGCTCCAAATATTCAGAAAAGACGTTAACTAAAGCAATGGAACTTTCACATAATCTTGATTCAGAGATTTTTTTATTTTCTGTTGTTTATGTAGACTATATTTCACCACCTGGAATGTTAGGATTTACTAGAACAAAATCTGAAAAAGAGGTTATAAAAAAATGGACTGAATCGGTTAAAGCAGATGCAGAAAAAATGTTAAAATTAGCTGTTAAAAGATGTGAAGAAAAAGGAATTTCTGCATCGTATAATATTACACAAGGTAATATTGCAAATGAAATTTTGAGCTTTGCAAAAAGAAAAAGAATTTCATTAATAGTAATTGGTAGTCATGGTTTACATGGAATTGGAAAATTAAAGACATTGGGAAGTGTTAGTAGAAAGGTTTCTGAGCAAGCTAAATGTCCCGTATTACTAGTTAGATAGACTTTAGACTAATTCGCCTAGAAAGTGAACAACTTTGTTTACAACAATTACGGTTCTATCTTTAGGAATATGAAATAGTTTTTCTGAATTATCTGATGATTGGATTATCAACTTGGAATAAGGATCCTTGAGAGATTTGTATAAAATTCCCTTATCTCCTGCTGATTGAGACCAGTGTGTACCTTGTAAAAATGAGATGGTTTCAAATTTAATGACGTGATAAGAAAAAACCATGTTTAGAATTTATTGCTCTTTTTGCATTCTAGTAATTATCTGATCACAAATTCTTCTCATTTCAGAATCAGAACCAATACTGCAAATTTTTATTAAATCCGTGGTTGTTACTATTCCAATAATTTGATTATCTTGTTTGACAAGTAGTTTGTGAATGTTATTTGTTTTCATAATTTGTGCTGCTTCCCAAACTGTTTCGTTTGAATCTATTTCAATTAATGGTGAAGACATTACTTTTTCTAATGAAGCAGTCAATGATATTTCTTTAGCAGCTATTCGTTTAACGAAATCTCTTTCTGTCAAGATACCTACTGGTAATTGATCTTTGGTTACGATGATACAACCGATATCTTTTTTGTCCATCAATTTAGCAGCGTCCCTAATTGAAGTAGATACATCTAATCTGGCCAAATCACTAATCATTACATCTTTTACGAATGTATGTGCCATATCATCATCTAAGATTTTCTTCTAATAAATAAGATCCTTATTTTCATATAAAGAAATTGTCTAATGTGAAAAAATTAGTTATTTTACTATTAAAACAGGAATTTTTGATTTATGTAAAACATAATTTGAAGTACTTCCAAGAAAAGTCTCTTTAATAGAACCCATTCCTCTTGAGCCTATTACAATAATATCATATAATTTGTTATTTGCATAGTTTATGATTTTTGGTCCTTCATCACCATAAGTTATGTCATCATCAAAAAGAATACCATTTTGTGCAGCACGTATTTTGGCTTTTGACATGAATTTAGAAGCATTGTTGAGTAGATATTTTTCAAGGTATGAAATTTGTGAATCTGTCATGGGTTTGGCTAATGGAATTACATACAAACCTGTAATTGTTGCATGACATTGTCTTGCAAGGTAAATTGCTTCATCTAACCCTCTCATAGAATTCTTAGAACCATCCATAGGAACGAGGATTTTCTTTATGTCTTGCATGATTAACTCATAAAAGAACTAAATTTAAGATATACCACATAATTCTCGAATTTGATTTTCAACTATGAGATTATGCAGGGTCACTAATATATAGAAAATTTAATATTTATTTGAGAATGACTGATCCAACTAAAATTACAGTTAGAAACATTATGACAAAATCAGTAATTGCCGTAGATTCGTTAATTACTGTAAATGAGGCAGCAAAAATTATGGAAGATGTAAAGGTTGGCGCAGTTATAGTGATGGAAAACAACATACCAATGGGAATAATTACAGATAGAGATTTTGCAGTAAAGGTTGTAGCTCATGCTTATCAAATTACAACTCCAGTAAAGCAGATTATGTCAACTCCTTTGATTGCAATAGGTCCAGATGAATCAGTATGGATGGTTGCTGATCTAATGTATACTAGAGGCATTCGAAAATTACCAGTTATAGAAGACGATCAAGTGATAGGAATTATTACTGCTACTGATCTTGTAAATCAGCTTGCTATATCAACAGATGAAGATATTAGAAAAATGTACCATGAATCAGTAATCAAAGTGTACAAACAATACAGTCCCTATAGTTGATTAGCCATTTATTATAGCAGTCATCAATGATTTCTCACCAATTAATGCATCAATAGATAGTCATATGTTGCTATAAGATTAACAGTTAAAGTACCATAATGATGATTATCCAAGAGATTACTAGAGTCAAGCGCAAATGATGACATTGTAGTAAGTGAATCACAAAAACCAATTGCAGTTAAGAGTGAATATCTTCCATCAAGATTCCATTGTTCTGATAAAATGACAAACATTCCAAGGCAATTACTCAGATGATTATTAATTGTGATCATGAGTTTATTCAAAAAGATAGTTTGTTTTCTTGTATTTTTAAATTTGTTTAACAATTTTTATTTT
>CALKVM010000021.1:0-25459 GCA_938049695.1 uncultured Candidatus Nitrosoarchaeum sp.
GAGCTCCTATCGACCCCGCGGTTTGGTACCTCGATGTCGGCTTTTCCTATCCTGGTCCTGCAGCAGGGGCCAAGGGTGAGGCTGCTCGCCTATTAAAAGGGAACATGAGCTGGGTTTAGACCGTCGTGAGACAGGTCGGTCTCTGCCTGATGGAAGCGTGGATGTCTGAGGGGAAGTTGCTCCGAGTACGAGAGGAACAGAGCAGCGTGGCCACTGGTTTACCGGTTGTCTGATAAGGCAGGCCGGGCAGCTAAGCCATTTGGGCTAAGTGCTGAAAGCATCTAAGCACGAATCCCATCCCGAGAAAAGACATCCTTTCGTAAGATGAAGGTCGGCAGCAGAAGACTGCGTTGATAGGAAGGTGGTGTAGATCACAAGCTTCGGCGAGTGGTGAGCCAGCCTTTACTAACAGACCAACATACCGGTTCAGCCACTTACATAGAGACTATGCACGATGAATTCATTTTTTGAATTCATCAAAACAAATACACGACATGTACGATGATTTTATTTTTAATCACTCCTAGCGAATGCTATGCATTTTGATTTGATGATTTTATTTTAATCACTCCTAGCGAATGCTATACATTTTGATTTGATGATTTTATTTTAATCACTCCTAGCAAATACTATACACGACTTAAGAAAATAATTGTGCCTAATATTGGACAAGTTCTATCATAAATCTTAAATTACACTCTTTTCCAATATTGTTTGTGAATACTAATTTCAGTTTATTTTTATTATTCTCTGTACTTGTCACCGGGCTAATTATTAGTCCTGTATATGCACAAGAACCTCCAGTCAATGCAACTGAAACTATGACTGAATCTAATTCTACATCATCTGGAGATGAAGCAATGGTAGTTGGAGATGAACTAAAAACTGAAATTATAACTGGATCCTCAAATTCTACGGCAACTGAAGAAGAAATGGTAGCAACTGAAGAAGTGATGGAAGAATCTGAAATTATCCCAATTATTCCTTCACCCCTTAAACAAATCAAAGAAGGTATTGCCCCTGAAAATATAGTTTGTAAAGAAGGACTAGAACTTGTTTTCAAACTAAACGGACAACCAGCATGCATTAAAACAACAAGTGTTCAAAAATTGATTGCTTGGGGTTGGACTCAATAACTTTCTGTCTGCATAAATATCTAAATTTCAATCAATAATTCTGTTATTGAATAAAATTTCAAATTTTATGTATAATTTTATTCTTCAAATTCTATGTCTTTTTCCAATTCTTTTGGAAGCCCAATCCACCATTTTGTGTTCTCAGACATTTCTTAAAATAAAAAGACTCAAAGTTGGTAATAGATCTACTGATTAATTCTACAAACCAAATATATAACAAAATATGACCAAATTTAGTCTTTTTTATATCTAATATTTTCTTTATTTTCTTCTGGTTTTTTTATTTTTATTACGAGTGTGTCTTCTATTTTATTGAAAATTCTTTGGCGATTTTCATTTGTAAAAATCCATCCTAATACAACATCCAATGGCAAAAGAAACGTCTTTCTAATCCTAGAAATTAATAAGATCTAATTTTAACTCTATTTGAAAATCTTTTTGATCTTGATTAACCCCCTTGATGTCTTTTTTTGGACTATTAGAAAAAATGAGAAAGATGTCATAAATCTCTACAATTCACTTTCTCCAATAATGCAACTTGCAACAGGTGGTTCGATGTTGAATTTTGGCTATTGGATGGAAAATATCTCTGAACCTATCTCTGCACAAGAAAACCTTTGTTCGTACTTTGGTAAACTGGCAGAACTAGAAAATGCAAAAAATATAGTTGATGTTGGAAGTGGATTATCTGCACCTGCAATTTTTTGGAGAAATAATTATGAAAATCTACATCTGTTTTGTGTAAACGTTAACTATGATCAATTGTCTTTTTCCGGTCCTCAAAGAAATATTGAATTCCTGAATTCAACTTCTACAAAATTACCTTTTTCTGATAACTCTGTAGATCGTGTATTGGCATTAGAGTCTTCACAACATTTCAAACCTCTGAAAGATTTTATTTCAGAATCCAAACGAATTTTAAAATCCGATGGAATACTGGCTTTGGCATTACCTGTAACTCTTCCAGGTGTATCATTTGTGAAATTAGGGATTTTGAAATTTACTTGGTCCTCAGAGCATTATGGGTTAGAACATGTAAGGAAAATTGTGACGTCTGGTGGTTTTACAATTATTGATGAAAAATTAATAGGAAAAAATGTCTATGAGCCATTGGCAAATTACTATGTTGAACATCGAGATGAATTAAAAAAATCAATATTGCAAAAATATCCAAAATATGTGGAAAAAATACTCTACACATCTATTCTTAAAATGAAAAATGCCTCTGAACAAAAAATCATCGATTATGTTGTTCTAAAATGCAGAATCTAAATTAGACCCGAAGTATTCCTCGCTCCAATAAATTTTCTATCGCGTCTAAATATTCTGATTCTGAAATCAAATCATCTCCTAACCACATTGTAATTGTCTTAAACCATTTTGGTATGACCACTTCGTTTGTTAGATATTTTTTCTCAAAAATATTAGTGTCTATTAATTCTGTTTTTTCCCATTTAATTGTCATGCCTGTTTCTTTATGACTATCTGAGAACACCAGTCCTGTCTCTTTGTCGATAATCAACGTATCTTGTTTTTCTAAATTTTGTACAATCCATACCTGGTGTGCATTACCCTTAAAGTCATATGATGTCTCTCCTATCACTTTCAAATCTGTGGTGATCAAATCTCCAAAATTAATTGGAGTTAAAAATATGAATTTGTCTATCACGCAACATTTCTTATTTGCTGAAATTGTTCCATGGTTGTCAATATTGATACTTGCAGATTCTTTTCCCTCTTTTGAAATTTTTTCTGTTTTTATTAAAATTTCATTATCACTAATTGAATCTACAGTGTATGTTTCTTTAATGTCTTGACCATATTTGTTAGAGTATGAATATTTCATGAAATTTGATTTTGTAATGCATAGTTTGCCCTCATTACAATTACTATCTGTGTTATTCAAAGACGGATTTAGAATATGGTCTTCTAGCATTGCTCTGATCCCATATGCAAATGACATATCTTCAATTCCTCCTCTCACCCACATTTTTGCATCATTTTTTATCCACACTGGAATAGTGCTAGAACTTCTTAGGTGTCTCTCTTTGATGTATTTAGAATCTCCAAGATATTTTTCAATCTCTGCAATTAACACCTTGTCTCTTGCTGGATGTGTGCTCTTCCAAGCTATATGATCATACAAACTTACACATGCTCTAAGATTTGGATAATTTGGATGATTCTTGGCAAGTGTTTCTGCGCCAATTACAACATAGTCGTCATAAAAAAATTCACAAAATTTTAAAATATCTTTACTGGTTTTTATCTCAAAATCTGGGTCACTTGCAAATACACTTGGTACCACAATTCCACCAGACACCCCCACTATTACTAGGAGCATCACTATTGACAATCTCACGAGATCTGTTTCTGTTTTTTTACTTATTAATTACTAGTAGAAATTCTCTTAACTTGATGACCAATATGGAATTTTAATTCTAAATACGATTCCGACAAATTTGATAAATATCTGTATTATTGACTACATTTTTATTTTTGATATATTGACTGTACTATGTTGTCTGCTCAAAATAACACTGCCCTTAAACTTTACACTGAAAAATGTTCCCAACTCCTCAAAGAATCTGAAATTAGATTTGCAGGAATCGTGGATAAAGATGGCAAACTCATCGCTGGCGGTTTTAAAGAAGGAATTACTCCTTACGAGGGTGATGAAACCCGTCTGCATTTATTTTTGGAATTTGTATCTAAAGCCACTATTCGAAAAGAATATGATGAAAGTTTGGGTCCAATTAATTACATTGCAGCAAGACGTGACAAAGCAGTGTTGATAAGTTTTCCATTTCCTGTTACTCAAATTCTTCTTTTAATATCTGCAGAACCTTCTGCAAACATTGAAAATTTAGCTAAGAAGGTAGTTAAAATTTTTACCAATGTTAATTGAAAATTTCTCACTATCTGGCAAATTCTTTAATATGCCATAATTTTTTATTGTTGCATTGATTAGACCCTTTCTAATTTTATTTTCAATTTTACTTGTATCTGGTAATTTTATTTCAGTATTTGGGTCTGTCCAAAATTTTTCTACAGATAAATTGACCTATCATGACGGTGATACTCTTAAAATTTCAGGTACTGTAAACTATGATCCTGCCATTCCATCTGTAATCCTTCAAATAATTACTCCTGGCGGAACTGGGCTTGCTGGTATTGGAACTACACTGCCGAAATCTGATGGTTCATTCTCTTCCACATTTCATGTAGGTGGACCTACATGGCCTGATGATGGTACTTATACAATCAAAGTATCATATGGAGGAAATATTGAAAAAACATTTTCCTATCAAAAATCATCTGTGAATTCCAAAGATGATACACCAATTGACACTGATAATTCAAATGAGTTATTTACTGAAAATCCTAAAATGCGAATACCTGGATTTCCTTCTTTAGATATATCCCCACAATATTACATTGACCGATACAACACTGAACCAAGCTACAAGTCTTGGTTTGACTCTCAATTTCCTGATTATGTGATACAAGATGTTGTTGGATACAAACCAACACACCTCCAAAACTTTCCTTCTATAGACCGATCTCCCCAATATTACATTGACCGATACAACAATGAACCAAGCTACAAGTCTTGGTTTGACTCTCAATTTCCTGAACAGTCCCTCTACGATGTATTGGGGTTTTCCATCTATATTCCTAATTGGATTAAGACATATGCTGAATTGTGGGCAACAGGTGATATGTCTGATTCTGAATTCATCACCGGATTAGATTTTATGTTGGACCATCACATAATTGTAATTCCAAATCTACATTATTCTGAACAAAACACTATATCTAATGTTCCAAATTGGATACGAAATAATGCTGATTGGTGGGCAAATGATTTGATTTCCCAACAAGAATTTGTAAATTCTTTAAAATATCTAATTGAAGAACAAATCATTGAAATTAACTAAGTTCTTTGAAAAATTATCTTTGAATTATATTATTGCTGCTGATCATATGGTTTTAATCTGATAGAGTTTTTATTAAAATTATGAAAGCAACATTTGGTGCAGGATGTTTTTGGCATGTTGAAGACCTGCTTCGTAAAACTAAAGGTGTGAAATCTACACAGGTTGGTTACATTGGAGGTAAATTGACAAATCCCACTTATGAAGAAGTATGCACTGATACAACTGGTCATGTTGAAGCAGTACAAGTAGAATATGATCCAAACGAAATTTCTTATGATGAATTACTCAAAGTATTTTGGAGTAACCATGATCCAACATCACTAAATCGACAAGGCCCTGATATTGGGAATCAATATCGTTCTGCAATATTTTTTCATGACGAGGAACAAAAAAAGATTGCACAAAAATCCAAAGAAGAACTAGAAAAATCAGGAAAATTTCAGAAACATATTGTAACTGAAATTGTTCCCGCTCCTGAATTTTATAAAGCTGAAGAATACCATCAAAAATATTTTCAAAAACACGGACTATCTTAAAATTATTTTACAATGAGTACTGGAATTTTTGATGAGTGAATGTTGTAATTCGAAACACTGCCTAAAAATGATTCTCTTACCGTATTTCTTCCCCGTGAACTTATTATAATTATATTGAATTTTTCTTTTTTATCATGAGCCAATTTTGAGATTATATCCTATATTCCCACGCATCAGTTTTTCTTTAAAGAATGCTGTTTTGTGCTGATAATACCTTGGCATTTAACCATCATTTTAATTTCATTATCTAATCCTCCATTTACAATCACTCCTTGAAACTCTGAATGTGGCTGTATGTTGGTAGAATAGGCACCCGTAATTATGGCTCCGAACTGTCTTGTTATGGATATGGCCATTTCAAGTACACGTATAGAATTTTTGGAACCGTTTAGCAGAACTAGAATTTTGCTGATCTTTTTATTTATTATATTCGGTATTTTGTTTAGATCTTAAAAAACATATACTCTGTTATTATATGCGTGAAAATTTAGAAAAATAATGAAATTCACTGATCGGTCATAGTAACTAAATTTAACTAGCTAAGTAATTGACGCTAAACTGGTGCAAGAAAATTTCATTCAAGTGGATGGAAATAAGATTAGGTATCTAGAGTCTGGAGACTCTAAAAATATTTTGGTGCTAATTCATGGATTGGGAGCATCTGCTGAAAGATGGAATAACGTAATCCCTAATTTTGCAAAATATTATCATGTGATAGTCCCTGATTTGATTGGATTTGGTTACAGTGATAAACCAATTGCAGATTACACACCTGATTTTTTTTCAACATTTCTTGGAAAATTTTTTGATGTGCTAGGAATTAAACGTCCAAATATAATTGGTTCTTCTCTAGGTGGTCAAATAGCTGCAGAATATGCATCTTCAAATCCAAACAATGTGGAAAAATTAATTCTTGTATCTCCTTCAGGGGCAATGAAACAATCCACTCCAGCATTAGAATCTTACATAATGGCTGCCTTGTATCCAAATGAACAAAGCGCTAAAAATGCATTTGAACTAATGGAATCTTCTGGTAATGAAGTTGATGACGTAATTGTTCAGGGATTTATTGAAAGAATGCAATTGCCTAATGCTAAATTGGCATTCATGTCTACAGTTTTAGGACTGAAAAATTCAGAAATCATTACACCTAAACTGCATATGATTCAGAGTCCTACACTGGTAATTTGGGGTGCTAAAGATCCAGTGATTCCAATTCAATACGCTGATAATTTTGCATCTTATATCGTAGATTGCCAATTTCATCAAATGGATGGTTGTGGTCATACTCCATATGTCCAAGATCCAGTTGTCTTTTCATCCATAGTTTTAGAATTTCTTTCATCTTGCTAGTCTAATTTATATACCATCAAGTATCGTACTAATACCAATGAGCGGTAATTATAACCAATTTAATCCATCAGAGATGTTCAAAGATTGGATTCAAAAAAATGGTCGTGCACAAGCTGAATTTATGAAAAACTTTGGCTCGTTAATGGCAACCCAAAATACTCAAACATTCAATCCTTTAGAAACTCTAAAAGAAGTATCTGACAATACAAGAAATGCCCAATCTGATTTAATGAAGAATGTGTCTTCTATGCAAAACAAAAGCATGGAGACAATGTTTCAGATTGGCCAAATGCTCCCATCTTTTATGAATTGGGGTGCTTACAAAACGACTGTCAGTAGTAATGGCAGAATCTCGATTCCAGAGGCAGAACGTAATGCACTTGGATTAGGAGAAGGCGACTTGGTCCAAGTCATAGTTCTTCCAATAGCAAAAAAATCAAAAAATAAGGAGGTGAAACAATGAGTAAAAATGAACAAACACCGGGAACTAAAGATGTGTTTTCAGTTTATGAAGAAAACGTCGACAAACTATTCTCGGGTATTAGACATTCAGTACCACAATATCATCAGTCAATTACTAATGTTCAGCAAGAATACTTGCAAGCATATGAAAATATTGTAGATTCTACAATCGCTCTACAAAAAGAATATGCAAAGAAATCAGGTATTACAACTGACATCCCACAAGCAACACTAAAAGTAATTCATGATACCGCAGAAGAATTTGTTAAAGTAGCTTCAATACAGAACCAAATGACACTTGCAACAATGGATGCAACACAACAAAACATCAAGGCATTCAATGATAACGCAAAATCATTTGCTGATCTAAACAGAAATATTCTACAATCCTGGATCTCTACATTCACCACAAAGAACAACTAGTGGTAAAATTTTATTTTTTTATTTTATGATCTTTCTGCAAGCCATTTTCCTAACTCTGGAAGTACCTTGGTTTGAGATAACGAACTAGCAATCATCCCTACATGACCTGTTGGGTACATCTTTAATGTTTTATCTTCACTTCCAACTGCATAATGAAGAGGCATGCTACACTCTGGTGACACTAGATGGTCTCCAACTGCAACTTGTGTGAATAACGGCATATCTATTTTCTTCAAATCTATGTGACTTCCTCCTACATACATTTTATTTTGAATTAACAGGTTATCTTGATAAATATCTTTTATCCATTGTCTGAACAATGCCCCTGGTATTGGCGGCGTATCTCCTAACCATTTCTCCACTCTTAGGAAATTATCTACAAATTTTTTATTCTCAATGTTTTTGAAAAAATTCACGTATTTTTCAATTCCCTGCTCAAATGGTTTTAGTACTGAAAAGCAGTAATACATGAATTCAGGAGGCATGTTTCCTATGGTTTCCACCATTTTATCTACGTCCATGTGCTTGGCTAGATTGCTAATTACTGTAGTATCACGCCATCCGTCAATTACAGGAGCTGTTGCAATGTAATTTTTCACACTTTCTGGATGCAGTGTTGTATATGCTGTTGCTATTGTAGCTCCAGTACAGTATCCTTGCAATGATATTTTTTCTGTAGATGATTCATCTTTGATAAATTCTACACTGCTGTCTAAATATCCATTGACATAATCATCAAAATCTAAATATTTATCCATACTAGTTGGACTTCCCCAATCTAGCATGTATACATCAAATCCCTGCAGTACTAAATTTCTAACCCAACTTTTTTCTGGTTGTATATCCAAAATATGATATCTGTTAATCAACGCATAGGAAATCAGTAATGGTGTTTTGTGTTGTTTTTCTGTAAGTGGTCTGTAATGTAGTAATCTTGTTTTGTCTATCTCTTGTACTATATCATGTGGAGTTACCTCAAGACTAATTTCATCTGGGGCTGAAGCTAAATTAGGTGCGTCCATAATGTTTTTGCCAAACTTCATCAACTCTTCTATGAGTTTAGGGTCAAATTTTGATTCACTTTTCATTTTTTACATCTCCTTCATTTTTTGTCTCTCTTTTCTTTTTTAATTCAATTTCCAATTTTGTAACTCTTTTTTTAAGAGAATGCATTTCTTTGTACACTTCATCGATTTCTTCTTTACTTGGCAAGTTTACTGATTGTAAAATGACATTTGAAATATTGCTCCAGTGTTTTGTAAGTTCAAGCTCTTTTGAAACTAACTTCCCATAGTTTACTCCAAACTTTTCTGAATCAAATAATTCTGTAAAGTCATTATCAAAAATATCTATCCATATTCTCTTAAATGACTCCATTTGTTCTACATCGTGTGGTACATCAGGTGCTTTCAGATTGACTTTCTTTTGTGCATCACTCCACGTTTCTGATAATTGCTTATAGTATTCTGTTACAAATTTGTTAAATTCCATTAAACTCTCATTAATTTGGATTAATTCAGTTGAAATTTTCTTAGAATTTGAAGCAAATGCACGCATAGGGCCCATTGAAGTCAAGGCCTGTGGCTTACTTGCCATTAGATGTATGATGTCTGTCCAGAACAAGGAAAGATGCTTGTAATAATCTGTAATGTCTTTTGGTGATTGTGCTTCCACGGCTTACTAATCTCATAGATCTCAATAAATAGATCGCTTGTTTAATTAGACAAATGGCTAACGTTGAAGACCTAGAAAAAATATGCCAAACAATTACAAATCTAGACCCCAAGATGAGGTCTGCACGAATTATCAATAGTAGAGGACATCTTGTTGCAGGTGGTATGAAAAAAGGATTATTGTCATTGGAAGCCCAAAAACAAGATGAGATGATGTTCATGGAACTTGCACTTAGAGTTCGTATGAGACATGAATTTGACAAGGAATTTGGTGAAGTTCATTTTTCCATGTCTTATAGAGATAAGGTAATTGTGATGAGTTTTCCTTTGGCAAATGATGATGTTTTGCTAGTCTCTTCTGAAAAAGAACTGGATTTTGGTAAAATTCCTTTTAAAATTCTTAAACTTGTTGAGCCACTCAAAAAATCTGTTTTAGGAACTTTTTAACTCATGATACAACTTAATTCTAGTGTGTGATGATTATGAAAACTGATTCGCAAAATGTGACATGGACTGATATTGAAAGACTGACTAAATTACTTTCCAAAAATATTCTTGCAATGTCCAAAGATTTTTCAAGTATTTCTACAATTAGTCGTGGAGGTCTAGTTCCTGCAAGACTATTGGCTGATTACATGGGAATAGACACTATCCTTGTTGACAAAAATAAAATTCCTGCTAACTCTCTTTTTGTTGATGACATTTATGATTCTGGTGATACGTTTAAAAAAATAATTCCAAAAGTAACTGATCCTTCAAATTTTGTATATGCTACATTATTTGCAAGGCAAGGCAAAAAATACCCAAAACAACTAGTATATGCTCAAAAGACAAAAAGCGCTGAATACATTGTATATCCGTGGGACAAGTTGGAGTATAGGCGACTCAAAGATTTTGCATTATGATTTTTGAAACTGTTAAAATCTTCTATCTCATTTAATTTTTTAATATCTTTACATGCATTGAGGTAGTTTTCCTTCATGTCTGTCTTGATAATTTTTAATCAAATCATCTGTGATTTGTTCGTAAGATGCTGTTTGCATGTACCTTACTCTTGTAGCTCTTGAGATGCATGGTTCGCCATTTTTGTCTTGAATGGATATTTTGATATTTTCAGAACCGCCGATAAATAAAATTTTCATTGAGGCATGCATCATATAGACTCCTGCAGATTGTGGTATTTTTGAAATAGTTACTTCATTATAGTCTAGCCAATCTGACCATGCATTTTCATTGTTTAACATTTCTCTCTCACTAGTTTTGAAGCATTTTTCTTAAACCTGCACATCTGTTTCTAATTGTCACTTCTGTGACTCCAGATGCAATTGAAATATCTTTTTGTGATTTTACTTCACCGGTGCTAATGCATGCCAAATATAACGCGGCAGCTGCTATTCCCATAGGATCTTTTCCAGCAACCATGCCTATCTTTTTTGCTTGTTCTAGTATTGCAACAGCTTTTCTTTTGCTCTTTTCACCTAATTCTGCAATACTTGCAATTCTGGATACTACTTTTACCGGATCTACTACTGGCATTTTTAATTCCAACTCTCTGAAAATTAATCTATAGCATCTTGCAACATCTTTTCTTCTAATGTTGATTCCATCTGCAACATCGTCCAAAGTTCTAGGTGTTTGTGTATTTCTACATGATGCATAAAGACATGCTGCAACTAGGCCTTGAATGGAACGACCTCTTACAAGTTTTTTCTCCATTGCCTTTCGGTAAATGTAAGCAGCTTTTTCAACTACTGCATCTGTCAGTGCAAGTTTGTCTTTTAATTTGTCCATTTCATTTAGTGCTAATCTTAGATTTCTATCTGCAGAAGAATGTGCTTGTGTCCTACTATCCCAAGTTCTTAATCTTTCAATTGTACTCTTCATTGATGATGTAAGTGGTTTTCCAGTAGAATCCTTGTTAGCAGCACCAATCACTGTTGATAATCCCATGTCGTGCATTGTTAATGATGTTCCAGCTCCTACTCTGGTTCTGTTTGTATCATCATTTGCAAATGAACGCCATTCAGCACCTGTCTCTGAAATTTTATCTGACACTACAAAACCACATTTTCCACAAAATAATTCACCGGTTGTTTCATCTGTTACCATTTTTTTATCCCCACATGAAGGACATTTTGGTCTGGAGACAACTGGGCTCTTAAGCATAATAATCCAAAATTCACATTTAGCTTATTATTCATTTTACATAACTTCTGCAGGTTAATTGTGTGTAGGTTAAGCTAATACCATTCTAATTCTATAGATTTGGAATCATGCTCAATAATAATTAGGAGTGACTAATTTTTTATTTATTTTTTTTAATTTGAGCAATTACCCTAGTAGGCAATATGCATAATTTGGTTTTAATGATGTGTACATTATATTATTTGGATCAGACACATGTTCTAATCCTATTGAATGACCCAACTCATGTGTCATTATTTTTTCCACCGTTTTTACATCATACAACTGAAAACTTCCGTCACAATTGTAATCCCCCAATGTGACTTCTACTACCCCCTTTCCCAGATGTGCATGACCCAGTACGCCTTGCCCTATGTCTCGTACTACCCATGTCACCCATACATTTGCGTCCTGTTTTTGGTTGGTAATTTCAAATTCCATTCTTGCTTTTTGTCCGTTGGTGCTTAATTCCTGATTTTTCCAAAACATAAATGAATTTTGTAATGTACTGACGTGATTCAATGGTAACCCTGTTGGCTGTTCATTTACAAAAACTTTGTAATGAATGACATACACATTATCTATGATTTCATATGTAGGATCTGGAAAGTTGCTGGATGCAGATTTTACCTCTTCTTCAAAATTCCATTTTATGTAATCTCTGAGGAATTTTTTTATTACATCTTGACTCGGATTTGGATCTTCTATGTATCTTTTTTCATCTGCAACATTTTTTGAAATACTGCGTAGATATTTTTCAAATAAATAAAAATCATACTCTTTTTCTTTCTGAATCTCATCTTGTGATTTTTTAATATTTATCCCTATGATTCCTTTTTCCACCATGTACTGAATGCCTAAAACAAAATCTTGGTCATTTATTGAGTTTTCTGCCCACCACGAGGCATTATTTCGTATCCAATCTGGTATTTTTTCTACATTTTCTGATTTTGTCTCTACTGGTGGAATTTGTATAATTTTATTTTCTATCATAAATAACAACGCTGATGCAAATTCAGCATCTTCGATTTGTCCGTCTGACCACCATTTTGCAACTGGTTTGATCCAATCTGGAATTTTTATCGTCTCTTTTTTTTCTATTTTGTCTGGTTTTTCTGTTGCAATGTATGGATATTTTGCAATTACCCTATCTGTAAATTCTTTGTAATTGTTGATCACCACACTGTCTGGTTTTCTCTTGACTGCTTCCTCAAAGTAATACTTGGCTTCTTGATATTCTCCCAAATTTCCAAATCCAATACCCATTCCAGTAAGTGCTGTAACGTCATCTGGTTGATATTGAAGGATCTTGAAGAACTCTTTTAGTGATTTTTCATGATACCCTGAATTACTTAGGGCGATAGCCTTCATTTTTAATGTGGATATGTTGTTTGGGGCTATTTCTAAAATGCTATCGTAGATTACAATTGCTTCATTGTATTCTCCTTTTACAAAGTGTTCATTGGCTTGTTTGAACATTGTCTGTGGATCACCTAAAGTTTGAGCAAACACTGGAACCGAAATGAAACTAGAAAATAGTAAAATTACCACGAGAAATGACCGCATCAATGTGCTTGATGTTTGGATTTCGGATATATCTTATTTTCATTTTATGAAAAACCACCTCTATTGATATTTTTGTTATTATCTTAGTTCAAAAGTCTTAGTAAATCTTTAATCTTTTAGCAAATACAAGTTTCTACATTGAGTAAGATAGGTATGGGTGAAATTATCTCCGAACTTCGTAAGAGGATTCAAGATATCCAGTTTGAATTAGATGAATTAGGAGGTCCAATTTCAGACATGCCTGAACTAATTACTTCTGCTAATCTTTTACGCTCAAATGAATACCTTACCAAAGTATCTGAAAAACAGTCAGAATTACTCTCTGCATATGGTATGTATTCTAAGGCACTAGAAGATATGATTGCAGCAGTTTTTGATATCCAAAATGATCTCAAAAATCTCTTAAAGGAACAATCAAAACTCATTTCAGTTAGGAAATCTCCCAGTTCATCTATATCTAAAAATAAGAAAAAATCTACAACTAGAAGAAAATCTTTAAAAAAATAATGTGAATTTCTTTATGTTATTTTGATAGATATGTTATATCTCCTGAAGTAATCCGTCTGTTTTTCTTATTTTCTAATATGACTAGCGCACCATCGTCATCAATTTTAATTGCCTTACCTTTTATTTTTCCATTCTCTGTACTTAGTTCTATATTTTGACCAATTGTAGATGATTTTTTTGTCCAGTCTCTAATGATTTTTCTAGTATCGCCAGTACTCAATAAATTGTAAATTTGTTCTAGTTCGATCAAAAATGACTGTACTAGTAAAATCGGTTTTATTATTTTATTTTGTTCACTTAATGATGCAACTCCGTAAAAATTTGGTGTGTCTTTTAAGATTTTTTCAATATGCTTAACATCCACATTAAAATTTATCCCAACACCTAGAACTAGGTTTTCTATTTTGTTTGACTCTAATGATGCGTCAACTAACATTCCTGCAACTTTTTTACCTTTTATTGTTATGTCATTTGGCCATTTCAATTCTGATTTGATATTTAGTGTTTTTTCTATTGCATTTGATAGTGCCAGTGCCGAAGCTATTGGAAATAACGTGATAACTGATATGTCAAATTTTGGATGTAAAATTATTGAAAGCCATATTCCTCCTTTAGGTGAAATCCACTTTCTACCTAATCTTCCTTTTCCACTGGTTTGTTTTTCTGCAATTATCACTGTTCCATTGTTTGCCTCATCCAAAGTCATTTTCATTGCTTGATTTTGAGTAGAATCAATTGAATCAAAATAGTATACTTGTTTTCCAAATATTTTGGTCTTTAATCCAGATGTGATTTCCCATGGTAGCAACATATCTGTGCTGGATTCAAGTCTGTATCCTAGCTTTTGTTTTGATTCTATTTTATATCCTAATTCTCTAATTTTTTTAATGTGTTTCCAAACTGCAACTCTGCTTATTCGTAAGACATCGCTCAAATCTTGACCTGAAAGATATTCTGTATTATGTGATTTTAGAAATGACAGTACTTTGACTAGACCTGAATTATCATACGAACTGTACATCAATTGTATGTGTTCTTTACTTCAAGTATAAAATATCAACTTTGTTTAACTTAGAATCCGACATCAAAGTCAAATCCGCCACCATCCGCGCCCCCACTATCACCGCCGTCAGTACTGCTTTCTGATGAACTATCTGCACCAGTATCACTTGGAATGCTTTCTGCTGGTACATAGTCTGTCATCATCATGCCCATCATGCTAAACATCATTGAAAACATGATCATATCCATTATTCCAAAGAACATCATTGTAGGAAGGATTGACTTGTTATCATCCATGTATTGCTTTAATTTTTGTTTGTCTCCTCCTTTGTACAATAGTGACATTTGATCCCATTTGCCTTGTAGTTCATAAATTCTCTCTTCTACTTCTTTTGCTCCTTTTTCTGTAATTGTGATCTCTATTTTTTTACCAAGCCAACTCTTTTTTTCTTCTACTGTAATTAGTTCCCTTTTTTCTAATTTTTCCAGAATCAAATTTAATTCCTCCGCATCTATCTGAGCTGCATTCTGTATCTTTTCAAATTTTTTGACTCCCTTTTTAATTGCCCCAAGAACAATTACGTCCTTTGGTTCTTCTGGAGTTGGTTCCATGTATTCTGATTTTTGTTATTATTAAAATACCCTGCGATTTTGCTTTTTTTATATTGTTTATTTTAGTAATTCTTTGGCTTTTAATTCAGAAATTACATTTGGTATTCCATGCTGATATGATGGAAATTTAAATTCGTATATCTGAGATATTTTTTTATTTGATACTTTCATTGATGTGGTGAGTAATTTTATCAAATCCCCTCCAAGAACTGCCTTTGCTACAAACATGGGTATGGTTCCAGGATGATTTACCCCTATGTTATCTGCAGTAAAATCAACAAATTCTTTGAATTTTACAAATGTAGGATCTGCAACAATGTATGTTTCATTGATTGCATTTTTTTCTAAAATTGATACCATACTGCCTACTGCATCATCTACGTGCAAAAATGCTTTGTAATAGTCTCCTTCTTTTGGAAGTCTGAATGTATTTTTTAAAAGACGTTTAACTAGCACCTCGTAGAACCATCCACCTGAACCATACACGTCGCCAAAATGTATTACTGTAAAATTAATTCCAACTTCTTTACAATTTTTCTCAAGAAATCTTTGAGCCTCTAATCTGATTTTTACAAAATCTGTATTTGGATTGTATGGAAAAGACTCATCTACTATACCGTCTTGTGTTTCTCCATACACCCCTAATCCTGAAATGTATGTGATTGCCTTCGTTTTGTCTTTAATGTGGCTGAAAAGATTTTTTGTCCCTTCTAAATTCACTTTTTCTAAAACCTTTTTGTTTTTTTCAAGTGGTGTATGTGATGCCAAATGAAAGACACAGTCAAATTCTGTATCTGAAATATCTAATTTGGAATCAGTCAAATCACCTATGATATTTTTTGATTTAACATGCCCACTTTTTCCTTTGCGAATTAATGATGATACACTATATTTTTTTTCCACTAGAGAACTGACCAATCTGGATCCTATGAAACCCGTTGCACCTGTAACTAGAATGGATTTACTCATTATTTCTTTGATCTAATTGTGTTATTACTGTATTTGTAATGAACTGTATGTTGATAATTCCTCAATGTTTAGAATTAGTTGATTTCAAAAATTATATTCCACCTTGTTTTAGATTTTTCATGGAACGTGATTCTTACACTGATGATGAAATTAGAGATATTCTTTCTTTAAAACACGTTGCAGTAATTGGCATGTCTAAAAATGACAACAAGGCAGCACATTATGTGCCAAAATATCTGTCTGATAATGGATATCATGTCATTCCAGTAAATCCTACAACTGATGAGATTTTAGGAAAAAAATGCTACAGTACTATTTCTGATGTTGATGATGATATTGACATCATTGATGTGTTTAGACCATCCGAATCTATCCTTCCTATTGTAAAGGAGGCTATGAAGAAAAATCCAAAGGTAATTTGGCTTCAAGAGGGAATTCACAATCTTGAGGCTGAAGAACTGGCAAGAAAAAAAGGCATCAAAGTTGTATTCAATAGATGTATGTTGGCAGAACATCAGAGGTTATTCTAACCATGACTGCATTTGATACTTTTTACAATGATTTGCATGAACTAGTCAATAAACATGAAAAAAACAATACTCCGTTAAAAGTTGAAAAAGATCTAGAGACTGACATTGTAAAAATTTTTGGTGAAAATGTCACTGCATTAGCAAGAGCTAAAAATGGATTAAATGATGTAACTGAGCTTGCATATGCAACAGCAGAACACCATCCCTATTGGAATCTGCTTTACAACTGCTCAGAAATAGCAAATATTGTTTTAGAGAAATGGAAAAGTGAACTTTCAAAAAAAGACGCAAGTGACATTGAATGGTCCATAAAGGAATTAAAACAATCCCTTGAAAAGATATCTGAGAAAATTAAAGACCCTGTTATCTAGGCAGAGATAAATATTCTTAGGTTACAAACAAGTCATGCCAATTAAACTTGGACTAATAGGTAAAACAAATACTGGTAAAACCACTTTCTATAATGCTGCCACTTTATCTTCTGAAGAAATCTCTTCATATCCATTTACAACAAAAAAATCTGTTACTGGAATTGCACACGCAATTACATTGTGTGTTCATCCGGAATTCAAAGTACAAGATAATCCAAACAATTCAAAATGTGTTGAAGGTTGGAGATATGTCCCAGTCGAATTAATTGATTTACCTGGTCTAATCAAGGATGCATGGAAAGGAAAAGGTTTGGGAAATCAATTTCTTTCAATTGCAGCACAATCTGATGCATTACTTCATGTAGTTGATGCCTCTGGAGGTATAGATTCTTCTGGAAAAATCAGTGAGATTGGAAGTGGTGATCCTATATCTGATTTTGCAGATATTGAAGAGGAATTAATCATGTGGTATCATAAAATTTTGGAAGGAAATAGAGACAAGGTTTCAAAGTTAATTCGAACTGGTTCTGGTACTGTTGATGCTATTACTGATTTGTATCGTGGAGTGGGTGTCAATAAAATACATGTCAAAGATGCATTGGTTGCAGTTGGACTAGAAGAGAAGGAATTTGATGATTTTGATATGGTTGATAGTAAAAAACTCGCTGCACATATTAGAAAAATTTCAAAACCTACCTTGATTGTTGCAAACAAAATAGATGTTGAAGGTGCAGACAAAAATTTTGCTAGATTGCGAGAGCGTTACAATGATTCCATTATAATTCCTGTTAGTGGTGATAGTGAATTCAGTCTAAGGAGAGCTGAGCAAAAGGGACTGATAAAATATTCTCCAGGCTCTGAACAATTTGAAATAATACACCCTGCTGATCTTAATGAAAAACAAACCAATGCGTTGGATTTCATAAAAAAAGGAATAATGGGTGAATACATGCGAACCGGTGTACAATTTGCGATAAATGTTGCAGTCTTCAAACTTTTAAAGATGAACTCTATTTACCCCGTAGCTGATGAGAAGCGTCTTTCAGATAAAAAAGGACATGTGTTACCTGATTTGATTTTACTTAAGGCTGGAGCAACAATTGCTGATCTTGCAAAGGAGATTCACACTGATCTTACCAAAGGATTGCTTTATGGAAAAGACTTGAGATATAATTTGAGATTACCTGTGGACTATCAGCTAAGGGATAGAGATGTAGTGTCTCTAGTTAGTGCGTCAAAAAAATAACCTCTTTTTACTAGTGTATATTTTTTAAAATTCTTTTATGCTTTGGCGAATGATGATATTTTTGTCATCTGTATAATTACAACAAGTTTCACAAAGCCATTGTGTTTTGTTTTCTTCTTTTATCCATTTTGGCAGTCTTCTGTTGTTGCATGTTTCACAAAATAGTGACATGTTTTATTCTGTTTCTTCCTCTATTTGTACTGGCGTTGTACTATTTACTGTGTCTAAAGATTGTAATTTATGCCTGATTCAATCCACTTATTACTAATCGGGTTAATCAAAAATAAATTGGAAATTTTTTTCTATATTCTAACCCTCTGAAATTTTATAATTTTAATTTAATTTTGCATTATCTAAAGGATTTAAGAAAAGAGTTCAACCTTTAGGTAATTCTAATTTCCAATCATCTGTCACAAAAATAACATGACACGGATCATGTTAAATAGACATGATGATCCCAGAAAATCTAGTTGTACAAAAATATCTCTATATCGAAATTATTTCTGTTTCTTTCCATGATTGCCTTATTTTCCAGTGGTGCAGTCACACACACTTTTGCATTTGCAGAATCTGATGATGATCAACACGATGGTAAAATTGACAAAAAGAATCGTGTTTGGACTGGAGATGGTCCACCCAACTCAAAACTAGGTAAATCCGGTGATCTCTATATTGATAATCACAATAATATTTACAATATTTACAAAAAGATTGGCAAGACCACCTGGAATGATGTACCTGACATACAAGGAACTCCCGGTCCTCAAGTCCAATAGGATTAACAGGTCCAGCAGGTTCACAAGGTGCAGCAGGAACTAACGGATTAAACGGAAATGATGGTCCAGCAGGTCCAATAGGATTAACAGGTCCTCAAGGTCTACTAGGTTCTCCCGGAATAGCATGTTGGGATCTGAACGGTAACAACATTGGTGATTTATTAACTGAAGATGCAAATGGTGATCATATAGTCAGTGCTCTTGACTGTCATGATTCATTTCCACCCAACTTTCAAAACACTTTACTATTTTTAGATATTGATCATGATGGCATACCAAATCTCTCTGATACTGACATGGATGGCGACGGAATTCTAAACACTGCTGATACTGACATGGATGGCGATGGAATTTTAGACATTACTGATTTGGATGTGGACGGTGATGGTCTAACAAATACATCTGATACTGACATGGATGGTGATGGAATTCTAAATACATCTGATACTGACATGGACGGTGATGGACTAGCCAATAATCCTCAAGGTTCTGGACTAACACTTGATACTGACATGGACGGTGATGGTGTTCCAAACATATCTGATTCTGACATGGACGGCGATGGCAATGTAAACACATCAGATACCGACATGGATAACGATGGAAAACTAAACTCTCCTCAAGGTTCTGGAGCAACATTTGATACTGACATTGATGCCGACGGACTTTTTAACTCTCCTCAAGGTTCTGGACTAACACTTGATACTGACATGGACGGTGATGGTGTTCCAAATAATATTGATTTTAATATAGATGGTGATGGCACTAGAAACTTTTCTGACCCTGACATGGACGCCGATGGTCTAACAAATACATCTGATACTGACATGGACGGTGACGGTATTCTAAACTTGCCAGATCCAACTCCAAATGGGTTTGATGATGATATTGATAATGATCTTGTTCCAAACACATCAGATACCGACATGGATAACGATGGAAAACTAAACTCTCCTCAAGGTTCTGGAGCAACATTTGATACTGACATTGATGCCGACGGACTTTTTAACTCTCCTCAAGGTTCTGGACCAACACTTGATACCGACATTGATGCTGACGGTGTTCCAAACACATCAGATTTAGACATGGACGGCGATGGTACATTAAATCTACTTGATACCGACATTGATGCAGACGGATTCCCACAACTCAATGGATTTGGATTTGGGGGAGATACCGACATTGACGCAGATGGCATTCCTCAAAGTTCTGGACCAACACTTGATACTGACATTGACGGTGATGGCTTTGCAAATACAATAGATCACGACATGGATGGTGATGGCGTTAAGAACTTTTTTGATACCGATATGGATGGTGACGGACAACTAAACAACAATGATTTCGATATGGACGCCGATGGAATTTCAAACACATCAGATCCAACCCCAAATGGGTTTGATGATGATGTTGATGATGACCTTAATCCAAACACGTCTGACCTTGACATAAATGGTAACGGTATAGCCAATCCAATAGATTCAGATATGGATGCCGACGGACTTTTCAACTCTCCTCAAGGTATTGTTGCATCTATACTTGATACTGACATTGATGCCGACGGACTTCCTAATTCTCCTCAAGGTGGTCCAGTAGGTACTCTATTTGATATCGACATTGACGGTGACGGTGTACCCAATACAACCGATACTGACATTGATGCCGACGGACTTCTTAACGCAGCAGATCTGGATATGGATGCAGATGGCACTCTTAATACAGCCGATTTTGATATTGATGGTGATAATATTTCAAACCCATCAGATCCAACTCCTAATGGAGTATGAATAAAAACAATCATTATGTTGGCCTAATTTTTTAATTAATTTTACGAGTCTTCCTTTATCCTTTCTTTTTTCATCCAAATTGTTTTTCCCCTGTGATCGATTAACTCTATGTTCATTTCATTGAGTTTGTCTCGAATTTTATCTGCTTCTTGAAATTTCTTTTCTTTTCTTAATTGTTCTCTTGTTGTGATCAAATTATCTATTTCTTGTTTTTTATCTAAAGTTATTTTGGGGATTGTCAATCCTAAAATTTCAAGCATTCTTTCAAATTCAGGAATGATGATTTTAGCATCATTTGAGTCTAATTTTTCTTCAGCGGCTAAATAATTTACTTCCTTTACAAGTTTGAAAAATGCCAATAGTGCAAGATGTGTGTTAAAGTCAGATTCTAATGCATTATCAAACTCATTACTTGTTTCTTTAACTATTAATTTGATTTCACTATTGTGATTTTCATTCTTTGCATGGATTAATTCATAATGGCATGTCTCAGCTTGGCGCCATTTTGTGAGATTTTCTTTTAATAATTCTTCAGAATAGTCTATTGGTTTTGAATAATGTCCTGACAAACAAAATAATCTAATGATGTTTGCCCCCCAATTATCTAAAACGTGTTTTATTGATTTGATGTTTCCAAGTGATTTTGACATTTTCTCACCGCTAATTGTAACCATTCCCACATGCATCCAAATTTTTGCAAATTGCTTTGATGTAAATGATTCTGATTGTGCAATTTCATTTTCATGATGAGGAAATATCAAATCCCTACCACCACCATGTATGTCAAAATTTTCTCCAAGGTATCTTACACTCATTGCAGAGCATTCTATGTGCCATCCTGGCCTGCCTTTGCCCCATGGACTATCCCAAATAGGTTCAACATCTGAAAATTTCCACAATGCAAAATCGAGGGGATCTTTTTTTGCCTCATCAACTTCAATTCTTGCACCTGATTGCAACTCGTCTATCTTCTTTTTTGATAATTTACCGTATTGGGGAAATTTTGATACTGAAAAGTATACGCCATTTTTTGTCACATATGCTATGTCTTTTTCAACTAGTTTTTTGATGAAATTCTCGATATCATCTATGTGCTCAGTTGCTTTGGGATAGTTTGTTGCACGCTTTACGTTTAGTCCATCAAAATCTGTAAAATAGTTTTGAATGTACTTTGAACTAATTTGCTCTGCAGTTGTATTTTCTAATCTTGCACGATTTATTATTTTATCATCTACATCTGTAAAATTTTGAACAAAGTCCACATCTATTCCCTTACTCTCCAAGTATTTTCTTAGAACATCAAAAACAATTATTGTCCTTGCATGTCCTACATGTGATTCATCGTAAACTGTAACTCCACACAAGTAAATTTTTACCTTTTTTGAAATATCTAATACTTGTTCTGAGTTGCTAAGTGTATCTTGTAGTTTCATTACTTGTCCTCAAATGGTTTTTGCTGTGTTTCTCTCTTGTGTATACTGTTAAGATGTAATTGGTATACTTTATCCACAATTTGTTTTTCAATTTGTAATGTTTCGGCAGTTTTTTCAACTGAAAGTTTTTTCTCAAAAATACAATAAAGTATGGAATCTATATCTTCATATGACATTCCCAATTCCTTTTCAGCCTCATGTTCCTTCCACAGATGTGGGCTGCTCTTTTTTTCAATGACACTTTGAGGTACACCTAAAAATTTTGCAATCTCTCTCACTTGTAATTTGTATAATGAAATTATTGGAACTAAATCTGATGCACCATCTCCATATTTTGTAAAGTACCCAATCAAATACTCACTTTTGTCACTTGATCCCAATACAAGATAGTTTTTTGCATTTGCATAATAATACAAGATATTTGTCCTTACACGTGCTCTGAGATTTCCTTTAGCCCATTCATTTGGTTCAAGATAATGCGAATATTGATTTACAATTGGGTTGATATCGATTAATTTGTATTCTAATCCTGTAAGTGCTATCATTTTCATTGCATCTTCTGTCTCTATACTTGGTGTGATTTGTGTATCTGGCATTATGATTGCAAGTGTTTTTTCTTTGATTATTCTTTTGCAAATATATGCCAATACAGCAGAATCAACCCCGCCACTTAGACCTAGAATTACTCCTTTTGCTTTGCTTTTTTCAATCTGCTCTAATAGAAATTTCTCAATTACATTTGTGATGGCAGCATAATCTTGATGAATTATTTCATCTAAAATCTTCTGATTCAATAGATTATTTTTAGAAATCGTTAGAATAAAAGTTGTACCAAGTTTCAAATCTGATTTAGTTCATTTTGAACATACATTGCCAATTTTGTAAATATCTTATCATCTATGCTTAAGATATACTCAAAAATGTAATTGTTTTTTAAATATCTACGTAAATTCCGTCGTTTCTTGTTTCAACATGATATGTTGCTAATTTTACATCTTTAAGATAGTCTTTCAATTCTCCTGTTTTAATATTGTAATGCCAAAAATGCAATGGACACTCTACAATGTCTCCTTCGAGTTTTCCTGGTGCAATTGATCCATCCTGATGAACACAAAGATCATCTATTGCATGATACCCATCTTGGTTAAATATCGCAATTTGTTTATTGTCAATTTTAAAGGCTCTTCCTTTGCCTATTGCAATTTCTCCTTTTTCAGCAATTTTCTTCCAAGCCATACTGCTAATTTCACGATTTTGTCATTTATTTAGATTCGCATGATAGAATTTTATACTCTTTCTGAAGCCAAATTGTATTGAGTAAGGTAAAGTCTAGCGCAAAATTGATTCAAGATGGTAAACTATCCTATGAATGGGCTAGATCTCACATGCAAATTTTAGATAATACTATTAATCGATTTAAAAAATCAAAACCTCTCAAAGGTATTACTCTGGGATTTTGTTTACACATAACAAAGGAGACATCTGTTCTTTTAATGGGTGCAAAGGAACTAGGTGCCACAGTTGCATGTTGCGGTGGAAACCCACTTACAACACAAGATGATATTGCAGCATTTTTGGCATCACAAGGAATTCATGTTTATGCATGGCATGGACAATCTATAAAAGAATATGACTGGTGTATTGATCAAGTATTGAATCACAAGCCTACTATTTTGACTGATGACGGTGCTGACATGAATGTAAAGGCACACTTTGATGATAGATACAAAAATATGAAAATTCTTGGTGCAACTGAAGAGACAACTGCAGGTGTTACTAGAATCAGAGCAGTTGAAGATCAGGGCAAGCTTCGTTATCCTGTAATTTTAGTAAATGAAGCATACACAAAACACATGTTTGATAATCGATATGGTACTGGACAAAGTACAATTGATGGATATCTACGTGCAATGAATTTACTTTTGGCATCTAAACGAGTTGTAGTTGTAGGTTATGGCTGGGTAGGACGTGGTGTTGCATCTCGTTGTGATGGAATGGGTTCCAAAGTAATAGTAACTGAAATTGATCCTGTAAAAGCACTAGAAGCTCACATGGATGGATTTGACGTAATGCCAATGGCACAAGCTTGCAAAGTTGGCGATATTTTCATCACATGCACTGGAATGACTAGTGTAATTAGAAAAGAACACATTTTACAAATGAAAAATGGTGCAATAATGGGAAATGTTGGACACTTTGATGTTGAAATTGATAGCAAATTTTTACTTAAAGAATCAAAATCAGTAAAAAGGGTACGAGCAAACCTTGATGAATGCACACTCAAAAATGGCAAACGTGTTTACCTGATTGGTGAGGGCAGATTGGCAAATCTTGTTGCTGCCGAAGGACATCCACCAGAAGTAATGGCACTGTCGTTTTCTAATCAGATTCTATCTGTTCTGTATATTCTTAAAAATCATGCAAAGATTGGCAATAAAATCATCAACGTTCCAGAAGAAATTGACAAACAAGTTGCAGTTGATGCTCTAAAGGCAATGGATGTAAAAATTGATCATCTTACACCAGAGCAAGTCAAATATGCACATAGCTGGTAATTTTTTTAATTACTAGTGGTTTTGTTATAATTTGACACACTGTGAGAAATTAACTTCATACACTGGATAGTCTTGTCTTAGTCCTGTTTGAAATTTCTTTACCTCATTGAATTCGTGTTGGCTTGATTTTTTGATTATCTGGTAAAAGTCATTTCCTACCACCATTCCATTTGGTTTTGCAGTGCGGTTGATTTTTGAGCAGAGGTTTACCGTTGAACCAAATATGTCTTCACAACAAGATGTTTTGTAATTTGCAATCATCAATGGTCCATAATCCACACTTATTCTGTATTGAATTTTAGGAAGGTCTCTTTTTACAAATATTTTGTTGATCAATTCTGATGCTTCTAGCATTTTTTTACCACATGTAACTGGGATTGAGAAATCCATGTCTTTT